>LVAZ01000627.1 GCA_001603055.1 Victivallales bacterium Lenti_02 | reverse complement strand
CGGGCTGGTAGACCACCGGGCGATGCACGACCACCGGGGCGGGCTGGTAGACCACCGGGGCGGGCTGGTACACCACCGGGGCGGGCTGGTAGACCACCGGGGCGGGCTGGTAGACCACCGGCACGGGCTGGTACACCACCGGGGCGGGCTGGACAACATGGACCGTGGTGTCGCAACCTCCGCGCGAATCCCCGATGATGTAGCCGAGGAGACCGCCGATCAGCGCACCGGCCAGCACCGGTCCCGTGTTGTTGCCGGCATGGGCTTTCGGGGCGGGGAGGGCCAGAGTGCCAACCAGGGCGGTCGCCAGACCCAGACTCAGGATGCTGCGCTTCGTTTTCATGGTGTCTTTCCTTTGCTTGCGGCCCTTGCACGGACCGTTGTTCTGCCAGGAGAGACGCCCCTCTGAAACGGTTTATTCAAACACCCGTTTGTTTTTCGGGACCGACTGTTCCCGCTTTCCCCTTTGGCTCCGAGGGGGTACATTGTTTGCCGCCTGCGCCTCCTGCCGAGCGCGCGGCCCGATGCCGGAACAGCCGCTGCGCGAGCGGATCAGATAACGAGAGACGATGGCAGTCGCCCCAACGAAACCAACCCTGCTGGCGGAAATCCTCGCCCGCCCGGATGAAACCATCCGCGCCTATCAGCGCGGCGGTATTTCTTCGGCCGTGCTCCGGGAACTCGCCGCCGAGGCCGAACACCCGGAACTGCGCCGGTTCCTCGCCTCCTACCCCGAAACCCCCGCGCGCTTGCTCGAACAGCTCGCCGCCGGGGACGAGCCGGAGATGGTGCGCGAGGCCCTCGCCGGCCACGCCCGCGCCCCCCGCGCGGTCCTCATGCAGTTGGCGGGCGATGCCTCCCCCAGGGTCCGGCAGGCGGTGGCGGGCAACCGGGCGCTGACCCCGCAGGTGGCCCTGCTGCTGGCCGAGGACGCCAGCGTGGCCGTCCGCCTGGCCCTGGCGGCGAATCCGGCCATTCCCCCGCGCACCCAGGCCCAGCTCGCCCAGGACCCCCATCCCCTCGTCCGCTCGACCCTCCTCGGCCAATCCCGGCTCGACGCCGAAACCCAGCGCCAGCTCGCCGAAACCGCCGACCCCCTCGCCCGGGTCGAAGCCATCGCCGGCGCCGAGGCGACGGACCATGCCCTGCTCGCCTGGGCCGACTCCGACCAGGAAATCGCCCAGACCGCCCTGCTCCTCCGCCGCAGTCTTCCCGACAAGGTGCTCGAATCCCTCTGCTTCAGCACCCATCCCGACATCCAGCGGCAGGCGCTTGAGCGCCACCGCCTCTCGACCGACGAGCTGCTCGGCTGGTCCCAGTCCGAACAGCCCGCCGTCCGCATCCTGATGGCCGGCCGCCCCGGCCTCCCCCCCGCCATCCAGCGTCTGCTCGGCGAGGACCCGGCGGCGGACGTGCGCCAGGCCCTGGCCGGGAATCCCGAACTGGACGAAACGGTGGCCCTGCTCCTGGCCGGGGACGCCGACCCGGCGGTGCAGACCGCCCTCGCCCTCAACCCGAATCTTGCCGCGGCCGCCCTCGCCGCCCTCTGCGCCAGTTCCAGCCGGATCGTGCGCAAGCTCGCCGCCGCCCGGCCCGACCTCGCCGCCGAACACATCGCCCTCCTCCTGGAAGACGGCGACGAGGAAGTCGTCTACCACCTCGCCGGCAACGAGGCGGCCGGCAACGCGCCGCCGCCCGGTCCGGCCGGAAAATGGGTCCGCCACCGCCTCCCCACCCTGCGCACCCTCCCCGCCCGCTGCCCGGAACACGCCCACAAACTCGTCCACGACCCCGCCCCCGGGGTGGCGCGGTTCGCCCGCGCCGCCCTGGCC
>LVAZ01000127.1 GCA_001603055.1 Victivallales bacterium Lenti_02 | reverse complement strand
CCGCCTGAGCGGCGGGCGCACCCTGCCGGCTGCGGGATTCGTCCCGGTTGCCGATCCCCGGGTCATCGCGCGGGTGGATGCGGCGGCGCGGGACGGGCTGCTGGTCTGCGATCTGAAAGCCCAGGGGATCGAGGAGTTCGGCGCCCTGGACCGGGGGGCGCTCAATGGCGGCCCCATGCTCGAAGTGTTCTTCAACGGCCACGCCCTGCCGCTGTCCCGCTGGCCGAACGGCCGGGAATGGGCCACGTATGGTCAGGTGGTCGACGCCGGTTCGGTGCCCCGCTGGAACGAGAAGCCCGACCGGCCCGGCACCTTCGAGTATCTCGGCGACCGGCCCAAGCGCTGGCTCGCCGCCCCTGAAATCTGGCTGCACGGCTACTGGGCTTTCGACTGGTACGACGATGTGCTCAAGGTCGCGGCCCATGATCCCGGGACCCGGCGCATCACCTTCACCACTCCTCATACCTACGGGCTCAAGACCGGTCGCCGCTTCGCCGCCGTGAACCTGCTCGAGGAAATCGACCAGCCCGGCGAATGGATGCTCGACCGGGAGGCCGGCCTGCTCTACCTCCTGCCGCCCGCGGACATGGCCGGGGCCGAAATCGTCGTCTCGATGCTCGCCGACCCGCTGCTGAGTCTCGAAAAGACCCGGTTCGTCGTGGTCCGCGATCTGGTTTTCGAATATGGGCGGGGGCAGGGCGTCCAGATTCGCGGCGGTACCGACAATCTGATAGTGGGCTGCACCATCCGCAACCTGGGCACCAGCGCCGTCGGCGTCGGCCCCGCGGCAACCGCCCAGCGTGGTTCCTTGACCATCGAGACCGGCGACGAGCTGGTGGACGGGCGGCGGAACGGGGTGGTCGCCTGCGACATCCACGACGTGGGCACCAGCGGCATCACGCTCAACGGCGGCGATCGCGCCAGCCTGACGCCTGCCGGGCATTTCGCCGAGAACAACGACATTCATCACTATTCCCGTCGCAAGCGCACCAACTGCCCGGCCGTCGGCCTGGGCGGCGTGGGCAACCGCGCCAGCCGCAACTATGTCCACGACGCTCCCCACTGCGGCATTACCTACGGCGGCAACGACCACCTCATCGAGTTGAACGAAATCGCCCGGCTGTGCTGGGAGACCGGCGACGTGGGTGCCATCTACACCGGACGCGACTGGACCACGCGCGGCAATGTGGTCCGCCACAATTTCATCTATGAGACCCTCGCCCCGGGCCAGGTGGGCAGCATGGGGGTGTATCTCGACGACAGCCACAGCTCCACCGCCATCGTTGGCAACGTGTTCTACAGATGCGACTACGCCGCCTTCATCGGCGGCGGGCATGACAATCTGGTCGAGAACAATCTCTTCGTGGACTGCAACAAGGCGGTCCATCTGGACAATCGCTCCCAGGGCTGGGCCAACAAGTATCAGGTCCGGGGCGGCGACCACCGCATGTACGAGAAACTCGAGGACGTGCGCCACGACCAGCCCCCCTACAGCATCCGCTATCCGGAACTGGCCCGGATTCTCGAGGGCGATCCCCATCTGCCCACCGGCAACCGCGCCCTGCGCAATGTCTGCGTCGGCGGCGTCACCTGGCTCCACCTCTTCCCCGGCGCCGAGAAGGTCATGGAAATCCGCGACAATCTGGTGACCCGCGAGGACCCCGGCTTCGTGGATGCCGCCCGGCTGAATTTCGCCCTCCGTCCCGATTCCCGCGTGTTCCGCGAGGTCCCCGGTTTCCAGCCCATTCCCTTCGCCGAGATCGGCCTGTATCTGGATGAGAACCGCACCGTGCTGCCCGTGCGCGCTCCTCGCATCGTGCCCGACGGCGGGGTGTTTTCCGACCCCGTCACGGTGACCCTGCAAACGGACCGTCCGGACGGCGCGGTCCACTACACCCTGGACGGCAGCGATCCCAGCCGCCGCTCGCCCCGCTACACGGAACCCCTGGCCATCACCGCCAGCGTCACCGTGAACGCGGTGGTCTATCCGTCCGACGATCCGGCCGCCCGGCCGTCGCCGCAGGCCTCGGCCCGGTTCACCTATGTGGTGTTCGGCCAGGGGCAGGGGGTCTATCTCAGCGATGTCGAGCCCGAATCCTCGCGGGTCCATGGCGGGCTGGTCAAGGACCAAAATTACCGCCGCAACGATTTCATCACTCTCTCCGGCACGGTTCACCGCAAGGGCTTGCTGATCCATCCCCTGCGCGCGGACGACGGGGTGTTCGGCGAGGCGGTCTACTCCCTCGAACCGCCGCTCCACCGGGCGACCCGTTTCCGGGCGACGGTCGGCATCGACGACGGCGGCGACCATCGCGGCTCCGCCTCCTTCCGGGTGGACCTGTTCCGCAACGGCGAGTGGGAAACCGCCTTCCAGAGCCCCGTGCTGCGCGGCCGGCCCAACGAGGACCAGATCGAGGTGGATGTGGAACTGCGCGGAGCCGGCAAAATCCGGCTGTTCGTGGACGGGGCCGGGGACGCCAGCGCCGACCACGCCGCCTGGGGCGGCGCCCGGCTGGAGTAGCTATTCCCGCACATCCACCCAGATGGGGCTGGACCACGCGAGATTGCCGTCTTCCTGGATGGCCCTGAGATACCACCATTCCGTCCCGGCCAAGGCTTCGTCGCGGCGGTAGGTACCCGTCATGTCGTCGCCTTCGCCGCTCCAGGAGTGGACCACGTCGTTGTTGCGCAGCAGGTCCACCCGGCGGATGGCCGAGGTGCCGACGACCCGCCAGGAAAGCAGCCGGGGAGCCGCCGCCGTCTGGACGAGTTCACGCCCCATCGGTTCGCCGTTCAGGGTGAAAAAGACCAGGGTGTGGCTGCCGGTGGTGGCGTAGCAGGACCGGTCGTGCAGGGCTTGCCAGAGTCCCGGGCGGGTAAGGGCGGGGGCCACCAGGGCGGCGCGGGCGGGACCGCTGCCGGGCCGTCCGCTATGGTCGTCGGTGGAACCGATGAAACCCAGCCGATGCCCGAGCGCCAGGGCGGTCTGCACGCTGGCCCCGCGGTCCTCGGCGCGGATGCGGAGTTCCGGATTGGGACCGCCGGGGGCCTCGAAGGAACCCCGGTTCTGGCAGATTTCGACCACCCGCTGGTAGCGGTGGTTGATGTCGGTCCAGTCGGCGGGCTCCCAGGCCAGTCGCCCGTTGGCCAGCCGCACGCCGGAATCGGTGTTGGTGTGGTGGGGGATGACGACGGCATCCAGGTCGCGTTCGGCGAGCCAGGCGAACCAGGCGGCGGCGTTGTTGGGCAGGCGGGGTTGCTGGGGACCTTCGCCGCCGGGATAGTAGATGTTCCGGTGCCCGGCTTGGGAGTCGCTCCACTCGAAGCCGAGAATCGTGACGAAACGGCCTGGCTGGTTGTGCTGTTCGGCCGCCGCCTTGGCCCGTTCCCAGAGTCCCTCCCGGGGGGAATGGTCGGCCAGACCGGCGAAGTCGAGAATCTGGAACCGCCGCGCGTAGTCGTAGGCGTCGTCGGGACTGCCCACCGCGTCGGCGCTGATTTCGCAGTGGGCGTGAATGTCCCCGAAATAGATTCCCGGTTCGTCGGCGGTGCGCGGCAGAATGGGGTTCGAGACGGCCTGCTGGTCCTCCCATTGCACCCGGATGCGGGTGACGCGGCCGGGGGGGCAGAGCAGGGCGAAGTCGCGGCTGCCCCCGTCCTCGGGAACAAACGTATAGTCCGTCGGCAATTCCATGCCGGGAACGGGTTCGAAACGGACGGTCCCGGCAAAGCTGGTCGCCGGGTTGCCCGCCGCATCGGTGAGGGCGATGGTCGCCCGGCCCGGTTGTCCGGCGAGTGGGCGGGGTTCGGCCAGGCAGACGAGGCGGCTGGCGGGACCGCCCTGCGGTTCGAGACGAATCGCGGCCGTGCGGCCGGGGAGGGCGCCGGGACCGGCGGAAAAGGTGCCGGAAATCCCCGCCTGGACGTTGGTGCGCGGGGACATCCTCAGTTGGCAGAGCAGCCGGATTTCGGTCCCGCCCGGCAGGGCCTGGTTCCCGCCGAGTTTGACGACGGTATCGACGGGCTGCGGCTCGGGCGGCCAGCTTTTCTTGGCCGCGGGGCGCACCAGTTCGAAGGTCGCCCCCGGTACCGTGCATTCCACCTTCGGTTCCGCCAGGCGGAATTCGCGGGCGGTCCGCCAATGCTCCCATTGCAGCGCGACTTCGCCGCCGGGCTGCAGGCCCTCCGGCCCCACGGTGAAGGTGAAGACTGCCGGGAGAGTCTCCCCGGCCGGCTGGCGGTTGCCGGGGGCCAGCGTCAAACTGCCGGCCGCCGCGGCCGATCGTTCCCCCACGAAGAGATCGTCGAACCAGATGGTTCCGGTGGACTTCTGCAGGCCCAGGACAAGCTGGAGCGAGACCGTGCCGGGGACTTGGTCGAGGCGTCCGCCGAATTCGCGCCAGGCGAAGGTGCCGTCGAAGCCGGCGATGCTCTGGTTTTTCAGGACCTTGCCATCCTTGTCCCGGTGCAGCACGGCAATGCGTCCGGCCTCCAGGTCCTGGCCCTTGGCCCAGCCGGAAAACCATAGATTGTCGCCTGCTGGGAGGGGGAGGGTGATCCGCCACGCCTGCACATAGTGGTCCTGTTTGTCGCGGTCCAGCCCATCGACCCGGAGCGAGCGTTGCCCGGTATGGGCCTCGGCGTCCACCGCGAAACGGGTGCCCGTCTTTTCCGGCACGGCCCAGCCTGTCGGAGCGTCCGCCGGACCATCCTCGAAACCCGGATTCGGCACCGCGTTCGGCGCGGCATGCACAATCAACGCAGTGGCAAACAAAGCGAGGATAGGCAAAGACTTCATGGCGCGCTCCGGAGGTTGGTGCCGACAAACTACCTTTCGTCCGTCCTTTTGCCAAGGACCTTGCATGTTCGTCTTGTCTTGCCGGTTGCCCGGCGCGGGTCTTCGGGGTACATTCCGGCACACATCATTTTCCCTCAATGGAGCAGACTCGTGGCCTGGCGGATTCTTTTTGGCAGCTTTGGACTGGTTTTTCTGGCGGAACTGGGCGACAAGACGCAGTTGGCGGCGCTGGCGTTTTCGGCGCAGAGCCAGCGGCCCTGGAGCGTGTTCTTCGGCACCAGTCTAGCCCTCGTTTGTTCGACGGCCCTGGCGGTCGCCTGCGGCAGCCTGCTGACGCGGCTCATTCCCCCGAAGTATCTGGAACTGGGGGCTGGCGTGATGTTCATTGTGGTGGGACTGATCCTGCTGGTGAACATGGCCCGGCGCGCCCCGGCCGAAACCGAAGAGAAGGCGGCGGTCCACGAACCGGACATGGTGTCCCGCTTCGTGATGCAGCAGGCGGTTCCCTTCGAGCAGGAGCTGGCCGAATTCGCCGCCGCGCAGGCGGCGCGGGAGCCCGATGCGAGGCTGCGGGATGAATTGCTCGCGGTCGCCGAGGCCCACCGCAGCCATGGCAAGTCCCTCGGGGCCATGCCCTGCCACGAGCAGGATCAGTTGCCCGCCGCCGTGGATCGCATCCGCGCGGATATTGCCCGTGCCGAAGAGGAACTGAGCGAGAGCGACCCGGTCGCCCTGGTCATCCGCAAGCAGGAGGCCAGCGCCGAATTCTACATCGCCCTGGCCGCGCAGATGAAGATTCACGCGGCCCGCGACGCGCTGCGCAATCTGGCGGCGGACGAGATTGCCCTGTCCCAGCGGCTCTGCGCAGTCGCCAACCATCCCGACGGGGAAGAGACGAGCAGCTAGACCATGCGCTGGCCATTCCGCTTCATCCGACTCAGCCCGATCACCCGCAAGCGTCTGCGGCGGTTCCGCGAGATGAAGCGGGCCTATTGGTCGTTCTGGATTCTGGTGTTGCTCTACGGCGTCAGCCTCTGCTCGGAGCTGATCTGCAACGACCGGCCGCTCTTTCTCCGCTACGAGGGAAAGTCCTTTTTCCCCGCCTTCCGCTACTATCCGGAGAGCGCCTTCGTGCCCGGCGCCCCCGACACCCGGCCCGACTACCACGCCCTGGCGCAGCGCCCGGAATTCCGCGACCGCGAGCAGAACTACATGATCTGGGCCCCGGTGCCCCACGGTCCCAACGAAGTCATCCCGGCTGATCGGGTGCCGGTGCCTTCGCGCGCCACGCTGCGGCTGCTGCCGAGGGTGCCCATGGCCGAGGTCCGGGTGGACAGCGCGTTCCGGGTCGTCCTGGCCGAATACGGGGCAGGGGCCTTTTTCGGGGTGGCCGACGAGGCGGTTCCCGGTCTGCGGCTGGACGAGGCGTTCCGGCTGCCGCCGGCGTTCCGCGCCGCCGCCGAGGCCCGCTTCGCGGGCGAATCCGCCGCCTCCGCCAACTGGGAATGCCAGCGGCAGGACGGGACGGAAGAGGCGGTGGCCTCGCTCCATCTTTCCACCTTCCGCACCGCCAGCCCGCAGCCCCGGTCCTTGGTGAAAGTCACTCTCCGCGAGGCGGTTCCCACGGGAACCCGCGATCTCCGTTTCCGCTTTGACGGGCAGTTGGATTTGGTGGCCGGTGACAGCGCCCGCTGGGCCGCCATCCCCGGCGAGACCCGGGAACTCCTCCTCGCCCGGCTGCAAGCGGCCAGGGAGGGGACGGCGGACCCCTTCGCGGTGCGGCTGGACGACGGCCTCGACTACGAGGCGCGGCTGGCCTGGGACACGGTCAGCTTCCCGTTCCGACCGGTGCCGGGGCACTGGCTGGGGCTGGACGATTCCGGCCGCGACGTGTCCGCCCGCCTGCTCTACGGCCTGCGCACCTCCCTGACCTTCGGCCTGATTCTCGTGGTCAGTTCGGTGGTTTTCGGCACGATATTCGGAGCGTTGCAGGGTTATTTCGGCGGTCTGGCCGATCTGGGCGGGCAGCGGTTCACCGAAGTCTGGGGGGCCTTGCCCTTCTTCTACATCATGATTCTGCTCGGGAACGTCTACGGGCGCAGTTTCGGCCTGCTCCTGGTCTGCTATGCTCTGTTCAACTGGATCGGCATCTCCTATTACATGCGGGCGGAGATGCTGCGCCTGCGCAAGCTGCCCTTTGTCGAGGCCGCGCGCTGCCTGGGCCTGCCCTCGCGGCTTGTCATCTTCCGGCACATTCTGCCGAACGCGCTGATTCCGATCATCACCTTTTTCCCCTTTCTGCTGGTCGGTGCCATCAGTTCCCTGGCGGCGCTCGATTTCCTCGGTTTCGGCCTGCCCCCCCATGCGGCGAGCTGGGGCGAATTGCTCAGCCAGGCGCAGAGCTATCGCTGGGCCTGGTGGCTCATCCTCTATCCCGCTTTGGCTCTCTTTGTGGTGATTCTCCTGGGCGTCTTCATCGGCGAGGGGCTGCGCAGCGCCTTCGACCCTCGCCGCTACAGCCGGATGGAATAGCGAACGCCTGCCGAAAGGGACTCGGGTCATGATGCAGAACTGGTTCAAGGAAGCGAAGCTGGGCATCTTTGTCCACTGGGGCATCTACGCGGTGGACCGGCGCGGCGGCGAATCCTGGCCCATCGCTAACGCGGCGGTCAGCTACGACGACTATCTGAAACAGATGGAGCGCTTCACCGCCTCCCAGTACGATCCCGCCGCCTGGGCCGACCTCTTCGCCCGCAGCGGGGCCAAATACGCGGTGCTCACCACCAAGCACCACGACGGCGTGGCCCTCTGGCCGACCCGGCAGGACGGACCGAGCATCCCGAACCAGACCGGGCTGCCCGATCTGGTCGGGCAATACGTCGAGGCGGTGCGCCGCCAGGGGCTCAGGGTGGGGCTGTATTTCTCCCACACGGACTGGTCGAACCTCGACCATATGGAAGTCCTGGCCGGCACCAGCCGCGAGAAGATGCTCGAACTGCGCAAGCAGAAGGTGAACTACCGCGAGCTGTGGGGAGCCAGCCAGCGCGGGGCCGATCTCGGGGATTCCCCCGAATTCCAGGCCAAATGGCAGGGGTTCCTCGACTTCCACCGGGCGCAGCTCGGGGAAATCCTCGGCGACTACGGCCCCGTCGATCTCATCTGGTTCGACGTCATGCTCCGCCGCAAAGGGTTCGACTACCCGACGGAGTCCCTGCGCGACTTCATCCACGGCATCTGCCCGACCACCGTCATCAACTCGCGCCTGGCCGCGCACGGCGACTACGAGACGCCCGAGCAGTTCATCCCCGTCCAGCCCCCGGCCGGACCCTGGGAACTCTGCATGACCACCAACAACACCTGGTCCTACACCGGCCGCGAGGAGCAGTACAAGACGTCCTACGAGATCATCACCATGTTCTGCGAGTGTCTCGGCATGGGCGGCAATCTGCTGCTGAACGTGGGGCCGGACGAGCACGGGGTGATTCCCGCCCAGCAGGTTCAGTTGCTGGAGACCCTCGGGGCCTGGGTCCGCAAGCACGAGGAGGCCGTCTACGGCACCCGGCGCGGTCTGCCCCACGGCTACGCCTACCATTTCAGCAGCTTCAACCGCGCGGCCGACACCATCTATCTCTATCTCGCCCACACGCCGAAGGAAGCCACCCCGATCAAGGGCATCAAGAACCAGATCAAACGGATCACCGTGCTGGGCAACGGGGCCGAATGCACGTCGAAGCGCATCGGCGGCGCTTCTTGGCTCGGCGTTCCCGGAACCCTCTGGATCGATGTCCCCAAGGCCGCCCTCGACGAGTATGTCACCGTCCTCAAAATCGAGCTGGACGGCCGCCTCGACCTCTATGGCGGGGAAGGCATCGAGATCGACGTGAACTAGGCCCGGAAAAAGGAGAACGGACATGGCGCTCCGCTTCGGTTGCAACACCCTGTATCCCCACGGTCGGCTGCCCCGTGAGGAAACGGCTTTCGATTTGGCGGCGCACCGGGAGTCCCTGGCCCTCATCCGTTCCTGCGGCTTCGACGGCTGCGAATTCAGCCACTACCAGCATTTGAAACCGGAGGAGCAGACCGCGTTGCGCGCCACCTGCGCGGAACTCGGGCTGATGCCGTCGAGCGCCCATTCCTGGGTGCCGCTGCCGGGCGCGGTGGCGAATGTGGCGGTGGCGCTTCCCCGGCTGCACGCCTCCCTCGAGGGAGCGGCCCGGCTCGGGGTGTCCGTCATGGTGCTCCATTCTGCGGGCGGCGAGGCGGAGGACCGCCGGAACGCCTTGGGGCAAACCCTGCGCGACCTCGCCCCCGCCGCCGCCAAGGCGGGCATCACCCTGGCCATCGAGAATTGCTCGTCCCGCGCCGATCTCGAGTTCCTGATCGCGACGGTGGACGCGCTGGCGCTTCCCGCCGTGGGCTTCAACATCGACACCGGCCACGCCGTCCTCCACGGCATGACCCCGGCCGAGGCCATCCGGCTGATGGGGCACCGTCTCGCCACCACCCATTTGCAGGACAACTTCGGCAAGCGCGACGACCACCTGCCGCCGGGCAAGGGCACCATCGACTGGGTCGCCACCCGCGACGCCCTCCTCGAAGTCCGCTATCAGGGCATGTTCATGGTCGAGATTTCCGACTGTCCCCCCGAACGCGAGCCCCTGCCCCGCGAGGACACCCAGGCCGCCCACGACTTCCTGCACAAGCTGTTTGGGATCAGGGCTTGACGGCTCGGACGACGACGAGGAAGGGGATGCGGCTCAGCTCGTCGCGCCGTTCGAGCCAGTCTTCGCTCCAGTAGGGGATTTGCTCGCGCAGGGCATGGTCGTCGAGCAGATGGCGGGGGTGCGGCCGGGGTTCGAGCAGGCGTTCGACCACCAGGCCCGCCGCGCGGCACCAGTCGAACATCTCGCCGATGGGCACGGCCCGGCAGATTTCCTCGGCTTCGCCTTCCAGGCGCTGATCCAGCTCGGGCTGGAAATAGTCCCGGGTGAAGATGCCGGTTTCGCCCTCGTCGAGTTCCACCCATTCCCCCATGGCCAGCGGGTGGGCGGTGCTGAACAGCAGGACGCCGCCGGGGAGCAGACGCCGCGCCGCCTCCCGCACCATTCGTTCCGGGTCCTGCACGAAGGGCAGGGCGTAGGAGGAATGCACGAGACCGAAGATCGGTTCGGGCCGGAAGGGGAGGTGGTCGAGGTCGGCCTGGATCAGGTCCACGGCCACCCGTTTCTCCTGAATCCGCTGCCTGGCCGCCGCCAACTGGCCGCCGGAGAGGTCGCAGGCCACGCAACGGGCACCTTGCGCGGCCAGATAGATGGAATTCTGCGCTCCGCCGCAGCCCAGTTCGAGGCAATGGCATCCGGCAAGGGTTGCGGGCAGGAGCCCCAGCTCGCGGTCGCCCGGCACCAGAGGGCCGTAGTGGTAGTCGTCCTGACGGATGCGCGTCGTCCCCTGGTACATGTCGGCGATGGCGTCCCAGTAGCGGCGCGAGGTGCCGGTCATTTGCCTTCCGCCGGGATATGGACCGCGGCCCGGGCTTCCGCGCGGGCCGTCTGCCGCATCTGTTCCATGGCATCGCGGACCTTTTCGCCCTGGATGTGGCGGACGATGCGCTGCTTCACCTCATCGAGGGGCAGCACCACCTTCGGGGCGGTTGGTCCGGACATGAGAATGTGGTACCCCGCCGGGCTCTGCACGACTTCGCTGATCTCGCCGGGTTCGAGCTTGCGCACCACCGCCCGCAGCTCCTTGGCCAGCCGTTCTTCCGGCACCAGGCCGAGATCGCCGCCGTTCGCCGCGCTGGCGCAGTCGCTGCCGGAACGGGCGAGCCGCGAGAACTCATGTCCCTCGCGCAGACGGGCCAGCAGCTCTTCCGCGTTCTGCCGCAACTGGGCGCGGCGCTCCTTGGGAAGATCGGGCCGGTCCGCGACGAGAATATGCCAGAGACGGCGTTCCGCCGAGAGGGTGAACTCGTCCCGGTTTTTGTTGTAGTAGGCTTTCACCTCGGCGTCGCTCGCCTCCGCAGTCGCGGCGACCTGCTCGGCGAGCCAGCGGTTCACCATCTGGTTTTCGGCCAGCTTGCGCACCACGACATCGGTGTCCACCCCCTGCATGGCCATGGTCTGGGCAAAAGCCTCGTCGCCCATGCCCTGGTGCCTCGCCTCGAGTTCCTCGCGGGCACCGAGCAGGTCGGGGCGGTAGCCGGCGGCGGTGGCCTTCCGCACCAGCAGGAGATGATCCATCTCCGACTCGGCCAGCAGGCGCGCCCAGGCCCGCAGTTGGGCCGGTTCCATGCGGACTCCCGCTTGCAGACGGGCGATCAACTGGGGTCGCATGAGTTGGCGGATTTCCTCGCCCTCGATCATCCCGCCGTCGAAGGTGACGGCCAGCCGGGGGATGAAGACCAGCGCCTGCTCGGCCTGGATTCTGGCTTCCGAAAGGCCGATTTCCGAGGCGGCGGCCACGCCGAGCCACAGGCTCAGAACCAGCCATGCAACAGTTCGTCCGTTCATGGTTTCACTCCGGAGACGGTTCCGTTTTTCCGCAACTGGTCGATGCGGTCGAGCAAGTCGTTGACCCCCGGACAGGGCGTTTTCCAGGCGGGGGTGGCGAAGGCGGCGGCGGGCTGCACCAGGTCTTGCAGCATGCTCCCCACGAGGTCGGGGGGAAGCTGCACCAGGGAGTTCAGTTCCCGCACATGGCCGACGGCGACCTCCATTCGCCCGTAATAGGCGGCGTAGCGGGCGTGGAGCAGCAAGCCGGACAAGGTGCAGGGGGGAAGCCGCAGCAGGCCCCGGCCCAGGGCTTGGCGCACCTCGGGGGACAGGTCGTTCCAGAATCGGGCGAAGGCGATTTCGAGATACTCGCTCTGGTAGAGCCCGGACTCGGCGGCTTCGGATAGTTCGCGCACGGCTCGCCAGTCGCCGCGGGCGACCGCCCGCACGGTGGCGGGCAGGGGATGGTTCTCGCCCACCGTGGCCTCCAGTTGGGCGAAGAGGGCGTCGGCGCGGGAATCGCCCGTCAACACCAGATAGTCGAGGTCCGCAATCAGCGAACGGGCGATCCGTTCCTTTTCGGCTTGCCCGACGGCTTCCAGTTCCTGGCGCTCGGCGGCGAGGAAATCCTGGAAGATGGCGGAACGGTCGAGCAGGGGGCGGAAGGCTTCGACTTCGGCCAGCGCCTGGCGGGCGGCGAAGGAGTTGGGATAGGGTTTCCGCGCGAGGAACTTCTCCAAAGCCCGCAGGGCCTCGGGGAGATCGACCCATTCCAGCAGGCTGGTTCCCATGTCGCCGAAACGCTGCTGGTGGCGGAGAATTTTGGCGGCTTCGTCGAGCTGCCCGCTCCGCAGGTGCCGGTTGAGGCGCACGACCAGTTCGCGGTCCTGCTCGTGGGCGATGCCCAGGTCCGGCAGGCGGGAGTTGGGGGCCGCCTCCTGCAAATTCCGCAGCGCCTCGATGGAGCGTTCCGGATTCTCGCCGCCCAGGCTTTGCAGGACATCCACCAGCAGGCGGCTTTCCCTGCCCTCGTAGTCCGCCGCATCCGGCCCGCGGCCGCAACCGGCCGCGAGCAGGACCACTGCCAGAATAGACCAATTCCACACGCGCAACGGAGATGCTCCCTGAAAAACCGAACCGAGCGGTTGAAAGTCCATGACAACCATACGAGATTCCTGAATTGCCCAACATAGCACCGACAAGCTGGATTCCCATATGAACGACACACGCCCGGACGGCAGGGCCCGGAACCAACTCCGGCCCCTCGTCTTTGAACTCGATGCCCAGCGTGCCCCGGCAGGTTCGGTCATGGTGTCCTGCGGCCATACGCGGGTGCTCTGCGCCGCCAGTGTTCTGGATTCGGTTCCGCGTTGGATGAGCGCCGAGGGCAAGACGGGCGGCTGGATCACGGCCGAATATCAGATGCTGCCCGGCGCCACCAGCCCGCGCGGCGACCGGGAACGCAGCCATCTCGGGGGGCGCACGTCGGAGATTCAGCGCCTCATCGGGCGCAGCCTGCGTTCGGTGGTCGATCTGGCCAAGCTGCCGGGCAAGACCATCCAGTTGGACTGCGACGTGCTCGATGCGGACGGCGGCACCCGCTGCGCGTCCATCTGCGGAGCCGCCGTGGCCCTGGAGCTGGCTCTGTCGCGCCTGGCCGGGCGCGGGGAGCTGGCGGAGTGGCCCCTGCGTTCCCGCGTGGCGGCCGTCAGCGTCGGCATCGTGGACGGCGGGGAGATGCTCGATCTCTGCTATGCGGAGGATTCCGCCGCCGACGTGGACATGAACGTGGTCATGACTTCGGCGGGCGATTTCGTCGAGTTGCAGGGGACCGCCGAGGAACAGCCGTTCAACCGCGCCCAGCTCGACCGTCTGCTCGCCTTGGCCGAAGGCGGGCTCCGCGAGATTTTCGCCCGGCAGGAGGCGGCTCTGGCTGGCCGGACCGCCGCGCCCCGAAGCAAGGAGGACGCCAGATGAAAACGTGGTCCCTGGTGTTGCTGATTGTCGGCCTCGCGCTCCCGTCGGCCTGGGCGGACGAGGCGTCTCCCGCAGTGCCGGCGGCCGAGCCGGCGGAACCCGCCGCCGAACCCGAGCCGCCGCCGCCGGCATTGCCGCTGCGGCTCCACTGCGGGCAGCTCCTCGGGCTGGAACCGGCCACGAGCGTCTCCGCCGTGGATATGGTGAGGATGATCGAAACCGGCAAACTCGAACCCGATCCCGCCGCCCTTCCGGACACGGTCCAGCAACCCGCGCCGCCCGGTCGGATTTTCGCGGTGGCGAAGCTGCGCCTGGACTCCGGGCAGCGCGTGGGCAAAACGGATTTCGTCCTGAAACGGGACAACGCCAAGTATGAATGCCTGGCCCTGGCCGAGGAGATGGGTTCCTTCGATCCCCGTCTGCACGAACTGGCGAAAGGGACGGTGCGTCTGCTGTTCGCGGTGCCGTCCGACAGCAAGAGCCTAGTCCTGGAATACGCTCCCGGCCTGCGGGTGGCGCTGCCGCCCTCGCGCCCGATTCCGTTTGGCGAGCAGGAGCAGGAGATTGTCGCGGTGCCGGCCGCTCCGCCCGCCGATGTTGCCAAGCCCGAAGCGAAGCCGGAACCGGCCCCCGCTCCCAAACCGGAAACCAAGCCGGAACCGAAGCCCGAGGCCAAGCCGACTCCGCCACCCGAAGCCAAACCGGCGCCCAAACCCCCCGCCGCTCCGGGAATCCCTCTGTTTTGAACAAGATTCTGGTTGAGACCGTGTTCCGAATCGTGGCCCTGATGCCGCTTCGCATGCGGGTGTTCTGCGGCAGGAGTCTGGGCTGGGTGGCCGGGCGTGTCCTGATGATTGGGCGGCGGCGGATCGTGCGGCATCTGAACTTGGCGTACCCCGATCTCTCCCTGGCGGAAACCAAGCGTCTGATCAATGTCATCTACCGGCATGTCGGTTTGCTTTCTATCGAGCTGCTTTCGTTGCCCCGCCTTGGTGCCCGGCAGATCATGGACTTGTGCCGTGTGCGCGGCCGCGAGCATTTCGAGGCGGCCCACGCCAAAGGCAGGGGGGTGATTATCCTGACCGGCCATCTGGGGAATTGGGAGCTGGGATTGGCGCGCGCCGCCATGCTTGGGCAACCATGCCATGTCCTCACGCGCGAGGTGAAGGACGAACCGGGGCGGACGGCGGTCCAATGCTTGCGCGACACGCAGAAAAACGTCGTTCCCCTGCCGAAGCAGGGGGTCATGCGCAGAATTTTCGAGGTGCTGCACAACGGCGGGGTGCTGGGAGTGGTGCTGGATCAGAACCGGATTGCCAAAGAGGGGGTGTTTGTCGATTTCTTCGGCCATCCCGCCTGCACCACCGTCGCCGTCGCCGTCCTCGCCGAACGGCTGGGGGCCGCCGTGGTCCCTCTGCGCTTTTTCCGGACCGAGGACCATACGCACCATGTGGCCGAGTTCCTGCCCGAGATTCCCTGGGAAGCCCCTTTCCCCGACCGGCAGAACAACATCCGCCACAATACCCAGCGCTACACCGCCTTCGTCGAGCGCGCGATCCGGCAGCATCCGGAACAGTGGATTTGGATGCATCGCCGCTGGCGCACCCGGCCCCGGGCAACTGTCTCATCCCAAACCGCCGTCGTTTCCATATCGTCATGAAACGCTTAGCGACAAGGCTATTGCCGGTCGTGCTGATTGCCGGTCTGCTGCTGGCCTGGACTCCCCGGGGACGCCAGCCGGGGCAGACGGCGGCGGGAGCGGTCACCCGTCCCTTCGTCGAATCCTGGAACCGGGTGTCGGCGGAGACGGCCAGCCTGCTCGGATGGGTGCTGCCCGGCAGGCAGAGCGCCACCGAGGAAGTCCGCGAGCTTACCGTCGCCCTGCGCGAGGCGGAGGCGAAACTGGCCGAGGTCGATGCTCTGCGCCGCGAAAACAACGAGCTGCGGCTGGCGCTGGCGCTGGCGCCCCGGAGCGAATGGCGGGCCGTCGCCGCCGAAGTCATCGCCCGCGATCCCGCCACCTGGAACCGGGGATTCCGCATCGGGCGCGGCACGGACCACGGCATCGTCGTCGGCAGTGTGGTGATGCATGGTCGCTTTGTGCTGGGCCGGGTGGCCGAGGCAGGCAAGGCCAGCGCGCGGGTGGACACCATCGGCAACCATTCCTGCAAACTCAGCGTGGCTTTGGCCGGCAGCGGGGCTGTCGGGGTGCTTTGGGGCGGGGGGAAGCTGCATTG
>LVAZ01000626.1 GCA_001603055.1 Victivallales bacterium Lenti_02 | reverse complement strand
GGCGAACGGTTGCCAGGGCAACATCAACAACTGCGACTTCACCCGCCCCGCGCGCCGCCCCGCCCACCCCTACCACAACCAGGAACGGGTCGGCAACGTCGTCGCCGCCGAGGCCTGGAAACAGTGGAATCTGCTGCGCGAGGAGGACTTCCGGCGCGAGGTGAAGCTCGGGGCGAAGCTGACGATGATTCCCTTCAAGGCGCGCACCCCCGACCCGGCCCAACTCGCGGCGGCCCGGCAGCTCCTCGCCGGACCGGAACGCCCGCAGGACAACGAATGGGTCTATGCCCGCGAACAGGTCCTGGTCAGCGAAGCCCCCGCCGAATGGAACATTCCCCTCCACGCCCTGCGCCTCGGGGACGTGGCCCTGACGGGACTGCACGGCGAGGTCTTCGTCGAGGTGGGGCTGGACATCAAGGCCCGCTCCCCCTTTCCCCGCAATCTGGTCGTGGGCCTGGCCAACGGCTCGATCGGCTACGTCGCCACCGACCAGGCCCTGGCCGAGGGCAGCTACGAGACCCGCCTCTGCCGCCATGTCCGTGCCCCCCTGGGCACCGCCCGGCTCTGGGCCGACACCGCCGTCGCCACTCTGGCCAGCCTGCAGGACTAACCCGCCATGACCACCCCCTATCGGACCGAAGGTTTGCCGTCGATTCACGCCGGTGCCGCGCAACGGGTCATCACCCCGCCGACCGGCGGCGGCCTGGCGGGCTATTTCCACGAGCGGATTGCCCGGCGGGTGCGGGACGATCTCTACTGCCGCGCGGTCGTCCTGGCCGGCGACGGCGGCAAGCTGGCGCTGATTTCCTGCGACCTCATCTGCTTCGCCCCGGATTTCGCCGCCCTGGTGCGCGGCCGAGTGGCCGCGGCGACCGGGATTCCCGCCGACGCGGTGCTGCTCTGCGCCACCCACACCCATACCGGCCCCACGATGGGCCTGATCGACCCCCGCCAGCCGGTGAACCGCGACTGGTTCGACTCCCTGCCCGACCGGATCGTCGACACCGCGCGGCAGGCCGCCGAACACCTGTTCCCCGCCACCCTGTTCCCCGGCCGCCGCGAGGAAACCATGCTGGGCAGCAACCGGCTGGGACGCCTGCCCGACGGCAGCGAGGTCTTCGGCAAGACCGGCGTGCTCGGCCCGGCCGGCCCGATCGATCCCGAGGTGCTGGCTCTGGGCATCCGGGACGAGGAGGGCGAACTGCGCGCGGTCGTCGGCAACTACGCCATGCATCCGGACGTGATCGGCGGCGGCAAGGCCGACTTTCTCAGCGCCGACTGGCCGGGCGAAGTGGCCCGCAGCCTCGCCCAGCTCTACGGCGAACCGGTGGTCACCGTCTTCCTCAACGGCGCCTGCGGCGACCTCAACCACGCCCGCTGGGAAGACACCCGGCTACCCCGCAGCGGCCCGGCCAAGGCGGTGCAGATGGGCCGGGTTCTCGCCGCCGACCTGCTCGCCGCCTTCGAAACCGCCGAACCCCTCGCCACCGCCACCGTCGGCGCTCTGGTCGCGAATCTCGACATTCCCTACTTCACCCGCGACGCCGAGTTTCTGGCGGAAATCGAGCGCATCCGCGCCACGCCCGACGCCGGGCGCATCGGCTGGGAGCGGATTCTGCTCGAGGCCAACGAGTCGTGGGACAAGGACGGGCAAACCGCCTCGGTCCCGGTGCAGGCCCTGCGTTTCGGCGATCTGGCCTTCGTGGGCCTGCCCGGCGAGGTCTTCACCAAATGGGGCCTGGAAATCAAGCACTGGTCGCCCGCCCGGCACACCTTCGTGGCCGAACTGGCGAACGGCTGGTTCGGCTACATCCCCACCACCGACCAGGCCCACCGGGGGGCCTACGGGGCCAAGCCCATCCTGTCCCGCCAACTGATTGCCGACGGCGGCCGCCGAATCGCCGACACGGTCCAGACTCTACTCAGCCGACTCTGGGCGAAGCCTACTGCATGAGTGTCTTGGTATTCGGCCCCTCGGCAACCAAACGGGATGCAACCCTTTTGACTTTTCTTGGTATTCGAGCCCTCATCGAGGGCGAAATATCGTAGCCCAGTGGCGTGAGCCCTGGGTACGGAGGGGATTGGTCCCGAGCCCCCGCAAGGGTGGCGACATATTCCGCAAGGGCGTCAGCCCGCGCCGGGCTCCCCCTTGGACTGACGGCCAAGGAACGATATGCCGCCCTCCGGGGGAGGGCTCAGTTTCCATTTTCCGCCCTTCCCACGGCTTACGCCGTGGGCCTGGAGTTTGGCACAAGTCGGGGCCTATGCCGCGTCCTTCCGCCGCTTCCGGTCCTCC
>LVAZ01000126.1 GCA_001603055.1 Victivallales bacterium Lenti_02 | reverse complement strand
AAATCCGCTCTGGAACGGCGGGCGGTCTACATCAAGGGATGCACGGGAACCGTCCACATCGAGGGGCTATGGATCACGGGGGAATATCTCGCCGAGGGTTTCAACATCGACCTGCGGAACCACAACATTCTCCAGATTCAGAATGTCCGCGTCGACACGGTCCATGGCACCCGCGAGGGACATCACGCGGACGTGATCCAGACCTGGGCCGGGCCGGGCGAACTGCGGCTCGACCGCCTGACCGGGCGCACGACGTATCAGGGCTTTTTCCTGTTGCCCAACCAGCATTTCAAGGATGGCCTTCCCCCGACGCTCTTCGATTTCCGGCGGGTGAATCTGGAAGATGGCGGCTACCTCTATTGGCAGGGTTCCGAATATCCCATCCGGCTGGAGGATGTCTGGGCCAATCCTGCGCCTGGCCGGTCCTGGCCTGAGCTGGTGCTGTGGCCAAAAGGCTCCCTTGTCTGGGCGGAGGTGCAGAAAGGCCAGCCCCCGGCGGGCGATTTCGTTCCCAAGGGCGTGGCCGGCATCGGCTACGTCTCGCCGGGCTACAGGGAGACGACCGGGAAATAGGGCGGAGCCCATCGGCGTCATGAAGTCATCAAGTCACGAAGTCAAGGATTCGCCCATGCCCCCCACCATCCATGAACCCTCCCGCGAGATTCCGGTTCTCGGCGAATACGACGTGGTCGTCTGCGGGGGCGGCCCGGCGGGCTGCGCCGCCGCCATCGGCGCGGCGCGGCACGGGGCGCGGACTCTGCTGGTCGAGAAGGACGGCTACCTGGGCGGGGCCACGGTCTCGCAGTTGGTGGGGCATATTCTCAGTACCAACGGGGTGGATTTCCAAGGGGTCTGGAACGAATGGATTCGCGCCGTGGAGGCGCGCGGCGGATTGGCCTACGGCAGTTTGGAGGCCCATCCCGGCCAGATTCGCGGCGGGGTGGACCCGGAGGTGGTCAAGTTCGCCTGGGACGATCTGCTCGCCGCCGCCGGGGTGGAGCAACTGCTGCACGCCTGGTGTTCGTTGCCGATTGTGGAGGCGGGAGTCTGCGGCGGCGTGATTGTCGAAAGCCGGGCGGGGCGGCGGGCCATTCTGGCCAAACGGGTGATCGACTGCACGGCGGATGGTGTGGTCTGCGCGGCGGCAGGCGTGCCGTGGGAGCAGGGCGACGGGGAGCATCCCTGGAATCAGGCGCTGACCAAGGTCTTCCGCATGGGCAATGTGCGTTGGCCCGAGGGCGGTTTCCGCCAGGAGGAAGTCCAACGGGCCTGCGAAGCCGCCGGACGCGGGGACTACAGCTCGCCGGTGGTGCGCAACGGCCGGGTGGTGAAGTACGCCACCGGCGATTGGGTCCATCGCAGCGTGGTGCCCTACCGCACCGAGCACAATCAGTTTCCCAGCCGGGTCTTGCAGGTGGACCCCCTTGATCCCTTCGATCTGACCCGGGCCGAAAGGGAAGGGCGCGAGCAGGCCTGGCAATGCGCCGATTTTCTCAAGCGTCACGTGCCGGGCTACGAGGATTCCTACCTGCTCGACACCAACGCCCATATCGGGCTGCGCGACAGCCGCCGCATTCGCGGTTTGGCCACGGCCACCACCGACGACGCCTGGAATCTTCGCAAGTATCCCGACGGGATCGCCCGCAGTTCCTGGGATATCGATATCTGGCCGGGAGACAGTTACGACAGGGCGGCGGTGCCGCGCGGCGAGGCGCACTATCGGGAGCGCGAGGAACGGGTGCGCAAGGGCGACTGGTTCGACATTCGCTATGGCTGTCTGGTGGCGTTCGGAGTGGACAATCTGCTGGTGGCCGGGCGCTGTCTGTCCGCCGAGCGCGCGGCCCAGGCCTCGCTGCGCATCCAGCAGACCTGTCAGGCCACCGGCCAGGCGGCGGGCGTTGCCGCCGCCCTGAGCATCGAGGCGGGGAAAACCCCGCGTGAACTCGATTCCGCCGTCGTGGTGGCGCAACTGGAAAAAGACCGCGATGTGGAGCCGGTTTTTTTGACCTCGTGACTTCGTGACTTCGTGACGCCGGACACATTTGCCGAGAAGAGAAAGGAGAGGGCATGGGCCGAATCTACAACCACAGCGGGGGCTACCGGAAGCTCCATTCGTTCAACTTCGCCGCGATCATCCACCTCGGGACGATCAGCTTCTGCAAGCGGTATCTCTCCTGGAAACAGGACCCGCTGGGCAAGACTCTGGGGCAGATGATCGGGGCCTCCCGCTCGGGGAAGCAGAACATCGTCGAGGGGTCCGAGCGGGCCAAGACATCCAGCGAAACCGAAATCAAACTCACCGATGTCGCCAAGGCGAGCCTGAGTGAGTTGCAGGGGGATTTGGAGGATTACCTTGTGCAGAAGCCGAGTATTCCGTGGAGCGTGCATGCGCCGGACTACCGGGCAATCATGTCGATCATGCTGGGCGAGTTCACCTATACCGACGACCTGTTGCACGACTATTGGAGGTTTCTTCTCGGTGAGAAGAGGAAGTTCGATCCGTGGCTCGAGGACCGGGACGACATCACCGCCGCCAATGCGCTGATTGTTCTCATCCAGCGGGCGACCGGGTTGCTGGGAAGGCAGTTGGAGCAGCTCGAACGCGCCTTTGTCCGGGATGGGGGCATCCGGGAGAAAATGCACGGTGCCCGGCAGGAGGCGCGTGGCGGCTTGGCGGCGCCGAATTGCCCGATCTGCGGCGCCCCGATGCGGAAGCGGGCGTCGGCAAAAGGTCCATTTTGGGGCTGCGGCGGCTATCCCCAGTGCAAAGGAACACGTAGAATAGAGCCCAACGGCTGACTCATCCGGCGTCACGAAGTCACCAAGTCACGAAGTCAAGGATTCGCCCATGCCCCCCATTCGCGAGATTCCGGTTCCGATCCTGCTCGACACCGACATGGAGTCCGACGTGGACGATGTGGGGGCCCTGGCCATTCTGCACGCGCTGGCCGATTTGGGCGAGGCGGAGATTCTCGCCGTGGTCGTCTGCGCGGGCAACCCCTGGAGTCCCCTGTGCGCCGACCGGCTCAATCACTATTTCGGACGCGGCGAGCTGCCCGTGGGCACGGTCAGAGGCCCCTGTGTCAGCCGTGAATCCAAATACACCCGGCAGATTGCCGAGGAGTTCCCCGGTCGGCTGACTAGCCCGGACGGGGTTCCGGATGCGCTGACTGTCTACCGCCGGACCCTGGCCGCCCAGCCCGACGGCAGCGCGGTGGTCGTCAGCATCGGCTATCTGACCAATCTGCGGAATCTGCTGGCGAGCGGTCCCGACGAGTTCAGCGACCTGGCCGGGCGCGAGCTGGTGGCGCGCAAGGTGCGGCTCTGGATCTGCATGGGAGGACAGTTCCCGAGCGGTCGGGAATACAACATTTACATGGACACAGAGGCGGCCCGGCAGACCTTGGCCGAATGGCCGACGAAAATCGTGTTCAGCGGCTGGGAGTCGGGGTTGGGCCAAACCGGCGCCCGGCTGCGCGAATTGCCGATCACCAGCCCGGTGCGCCGGGCCTACGAACTCTACGGGCGGATTCCCCACAAAAGCTGGGACCTCATGACGACCCTCTATGCCGTGCGCGGGATCGGCCGGGACCGGTCCGGGGGCTATTGGGACCTCTCCCCGCGCGGCCGCATGCCACTGGCACCGGACGGCAGCAACACCTGGCAGGATGACCCCGCCGGCAACCAGCGCTATCAGCTTTGCCCCGACGAACAGGGCATGGCCAAGTTGGTCGCGGAGATCGACGACCTGCTCATGCGTCAACCAACCCTCTGAACCATAAGGAACTCAGCGGATGTCTAGTCAAGAAGGCAAGAAGCGGCTTCTGGTTCTCGATCCCTACGCGGGGATCGACTGGAGACGGGTGGGCAGGCATAAGGCCGCCCTGCATCTGCACACCTTGCAGAGCGACGGCTACCAGATGGTCGAGGAGGTGGTCCGCACCTACCAGCGGCACGGATTCTCGATTCTCGCGATTACCGACCACGACTGGAACCGGCCCAATGCGCGGATCGAGTGGAAGCATCTGCCGCCGGAGGTGGCCAGCCCCTATCCCAAGGAGCCCTATCCGGAGAACTATCCGGCCAATCCCACCTGGCCCTGGACCGATTACGGCTGTCCCGGTCCCGAGGAGCTGGGACTGATCGGCATCCAGGGGAACGAGCTGACCTTCCGCCACCACATCAACAGCTTCTTCTGCGACTACGGAGTCTGGTACGAGCGGACGGGACCGGGCGCGCCCTACGGCGGCATCGTGGATGCGGAGGGCAGGGAGGTTTCCGAGGACGACCAGATTCGCGGCATCCGCTCCCGGAACGGCCTGGCGGTCATCAACCATCCCGGCATCGACGACAAGCATGCCTGGTGGGACCGGAAGCCTCTTGACTGGTACGTGGAACGCTTCCGCAATCATCCCGCCGGGGGGCTGGTGGGCATTGAGGTGACCAACTGCGAATCGCGCAACAGTCCCTACGACGAAGGGGTCTGGGACCAGTTGCTCGCCCGCTTCATGCCCTGGCGGCCAATCTGGGGCTTCGGGGCCGACGACATGCACAAGCTCGAAGAATCGCGGCAGACGTTCACCACCTTCTTTCTCGATGAGCCCAGCGCCGCCGGCGTGCGCCGCGCCATGCTCGCGGGACGGTTCTGCTTCTCCTCCTCGACCCGGGGGGCCAGCTACCGCGACGAGTCCTTCCAAATGGCCGAGTTCCCCCTGCTGAAAGGGGTGAAGGTGAGCCCGGAGAAGGGCACCATTGCCCTGCGCGTGGAGAACTGCGACGAGGTGCGCTGGATTGCCGCTCCCGAATCGCTCGAACCGACGGCGGATTTCCGGACCAGCGACAGCCCCTGGCCCCGGGGGCGGGTCGTCCATGTGGGGAATATCCTCGACTACCGGAAAACGCCGGGCATCGGGTCCTATGTCCGGGCCGAACTGGTCCGTGCCGAGGGCGAACACACCCCTAGACGCTACGGCGTCCAGGTGGGATAGAAGTAGCTGGCTTTCAGACCGTTCACCTTGACGGCGCTGACATGCCCGTCCACCCACAGGATATTGGCGTGGGAGTTGTGCGGGAAAGTGAGGCGGCTGGCCGTGTTGTCCGCGTAGTTGTTGGGCCAGGGATGGGTGGGGCCGTCAACACCGGTGCGGTCGACGCCCCGGTTGCCGGCAACCACCAGTGTCTCGGTGGTGGAGGTGAGCGTGGTGAGCGCGCGGCTGTTCAGGTAGACGTTGTAGATGAAATGGGAGCCGGTGACGTCGTTCCAGGTGGTGGATGTGCTCTCCCCGTTCCAGCCACTGGGACGGCCGGGGCACTTCCAGATTTCCTGGTTGTTGATATAGGCGTTCACCAGTCCCTTGT
>LVAZ01000125.1 GCA_001603055.1 Victivallales bacterium Lenti_02 | reverse complement strand
CGCCCTCTGTCGCCGGGTTCTTCAGGAATATGCGGAATAACCTTGGTAGGTGCCGCCGAACCGCCGGGAGACCGACGGTTCGGCGGGGATCGTCGCTCTACATCGGCGACCACTTGGCGATGGGCTGGGCGTGGACCTGGGGCTGGTGCCCGGCGAGAAGATCGGTGATCTCGTTCTCGATGGCGGCGACGCCGGCCGCCGTGTCGTGGACCTCGAAGACCAGCTCGGCGCGGAGCACTTGGTCGGGATCGAGCATGGGAATGCGGCCCTTGCTGCGCTCGAAGGTCTTCGAGTTGGGGAAGTTGGTGCCGGGTTCGAGGCCGGTGACGTAGCCCTCGCGCTCGCCGACCGGGTTTTTCCACTGGGCGAAGCTGGGCAGCTCATTGCGGTTCCAGCGGACGACGACGGCCTTGTCGGCCTGGGCGTTGCGGAGCATGGCGAGGGTGCGCCCGTCCGGATCGGTCGCCATGTCGTGCCAGTAGCATTGCTCGACGAATCCGGCGGTGGGGGCGGGGTAGTCCGCGTAGGTCTCGATGCCCTCGGCGGCGCGGGCGTCGCGGGGGGCCACTTCGCGGCTGGGGGCGACGAATTTCGCGCCCGCGCCGAGGAAGGGGGCGCCGTAGTTGCAGTGGTAGAGCAGGCAGGCTTCGCCGGGGACCTGCTTGGCGTTGCGGACCTGATCGATCACCCGGACCCAGTTGCCTTCGAGGGGAGTCTCGATGCGGGTGGTCAGTTCAAGCTGGGGAAAGAAGAGCATGGCTTCCTCGACCTTGCCCTCGACCACCAGCAGGGGCGTGCCGTCCGCGTCCTGCTCGACGCTCACGGCAACATAGTGGGCGGGGGTGTTGGCGATGTTGCCGTGGAGACAGAGCGAAACCTCGGCGGGGTTGCCGTTGTTGTCGGGCACGATGTCGGTGCAGGGCGGGCCGTTGGAGACGAGACCGCAGCGCACGACCCACTCGTCGAAGCCCTTCAGCCAGCCCAGCCCGCCGCTGGTGACCGGGTTGACGAAGAGGGGGTTGACCGGCCCCCGGGGCGGGGCGTCCCAGCCGATTTGCAGTCCGTGATAGGTGCCCTTGTGCAGGCCCATGCCGCGGGTGGGGACGACGGTGAAGGAAAGCGCCCCGTTGTCCACCTCGATGACGTCCACGCCCTCGCGCAGCCCGCCATGCAGGCGGCGCTTGGCGATCTTCCAGCCGCCGGGCAGATTCCCGGAGACCTTGCTGGCATCCAGCTCGAAGCTCTCGATCCAGATGCTCTGGTCGGTGTCGGTGAGAATCCATTTGGTCTGGCAGTTCATGGCAACCTCCGGAAAAGGGGAAAGGACACGTTGGCCGGGACGGCGCATCGTATCGGAACGGAATCGGCGAAAGGTAAGACGGCGAGCCCGCCGGGGCAAATCACGGTGGACGATCCTGCATGGCTCGGGTTGGATTCCTTCCGCGCAGGCGGGATAGGATGGGCAGGGGCTTCGCGTGGTGAGAGGAACAACTACAACCGCGCCGAGGTGGCGCTATCCCACTCGCCGAATGCATCCTCGCCCGCCCGACTACAAGCCAGGGCCGCCTCGGCCCAACCCTGGCGAACCGTCCGGGCATTGCGGATGGTCACGGCTCCTTCCGTCACTTCCAGCTCCAAATCCTCCTTCAAAGCAGCCTGCTCAATCACGCTCTTGGGGAGGCGGACGCCTCGGGAGTTGCCGATTTGGACAAGGGCGACGCGCATGGGTGGTTCTTTTGGTTAGTGATAACAAATTAGCCAAACCGGGTGGGTTTCAAGGCGTGGGCCGAAGAAAACCCATGGAGTCCATCGCTCCGTTCGGATTGGCTTGTGCCACGGCAAATCACGGGCCGGGCCTTGTTTTTGGGACCGGTTTGAGGTAGGATGGTGGGGACGGCACTGGTCGTGAATCGAGGTGGACGATGCGGCGCTATATCCTTCCCGCTCTGTTGTTCTGGCTTTGCCTGCCGGGGCTGGCACGGGCCAACGGGATCGTGCCGATGATGAATCTGTTCTACCCGGAGACGTGGGTCGCCGCTGTCCTGGTCACGATTGCGATTGTTCTGCTGGAGAGCTGGATTCTGCGGCGTTGGATTCGCAAGGTTACGTGGGCGGGGACGGTTTGGCGGAGTCTGGTGCTCAATCTGGCGTCCAGCGCCGCTGGTTCGGTTCTCCTGCTGCATTTCGAGCGGAAGGCGTTCTTCCTGCACGAGGGTTTGGCGCTTGTGGTCCCGCTGTATTTCATCACTGTGGCCACGGAGTTTCCCCTGCTGCGCCTTCTCTATCGGCGGGTTCCACTGGCCTGGGACCGGGCCTGGCTTTTGGGCTGGGGCATGAATCTGGCCAGCTATGCGCTGGTGTTCGTCCTCCAGTTTGTCTTCTTCGTCGCTTGGATGCAGTATGCGTGGTGGTCGGACCAGCGCGATCTGGTGGCCTGGAACCAGCCGTCCATTCTCCGGGAGACGCCGGGGAGAATCTATTTCGGTCCCCCTTATCAAAACCACCCAATGCGGGTGTTCGACCCGGCGACGGGTACCTGGAAGGAGTGGGCCGCGTGTCCGAAAATCGACGTGTGGGATGTGACGGGCAACACCATCGCCTTCCTGAACCCGAAAAAGGACACGGTGACGCTGGCCACGCTGCCGGATTTCGCCGTGGTCCGGGAACTGGAGGTGGACATGTGGGGGGATGCGGAAGAGAAGGTTTCGCCCCTGGTATGCCAGTTGGCCCTGTCGCCCGACGGGACCCGGCTGGCAATTCTCGCCGAGTACGGGGATGTCCTTGTCCAGCGGGACCGGGACAGCTACTACACGCTGGGCCGGAAATGCCGCCTGACGGTGGTCGATGCCGCCACGGGCGAGGCGGAGGCCCACTGCCCCCGCTGGGCGTCGGACGGTTCCCTCTGCTGGACCGCCGATGCCGGGAGCGTCCTCTTTGCAGCGTTCGGCGACGAGACGATCTATCATAAAGGGCGGGGTGACGTGACGGGGAGACGGAGTTATGGCAGGGAGGTTCCAGTCGCGCGGAACCTCTACTCCTTCCATCTGGCCGCAGGCGAAGTCGCCCGTTTTGCGGCGGGGGAAGCCCCTTCGCTGGCGGTGCGGACGGGTCAGATTCTGGTCCGCGACGGCAAGGAACTGGTCCTGCTGGATGCGTCCGGTCGGACGGAGCGGCGGTTGCCCATGCCTCGCCTTGCCCAGTGGCCTCCCGTCTTGTCTCCCGACGGGGAGTTTGCCCTGGTGGTCGTTTCCCGCAATTTGCCAATCTTCGGGCAACACCGCCTGCTAGCGGTCAGGATACGGGAGCCCTCCCAGCGACATTTTCTGTTCGAGGAGTTCAGGCTCCGGTATGACTGGGGCCTCGTGGGGGACGAGTGAGGGCCGCTAGTTCCGGTCCCAGAGGTCGTTGTTGACCAGGATGTTCGAAGGGTTCTTCTCGGTGCCCACGTGGGCGTCGGCGAAGGTGATGTTGGCGACGTTGTTGTGGCGGAAGCGCATGCGTCCGTCGTCGGTGCGCAGTTCCGCGCAGGTGCAGGCGGGGGCCGCCGCGTAGCCCCGGCTGGCGTCGATCAACCAGACGGTCGCGGAGGGCTGCTTGATGGACAGGACCGAGACATGGCTGCGGGTGCCCATGCCCCAGAGGTTCCAGCCGTAGTCGCTGCCGTCGGTTCCGGGCTTGAGCGGGGCGCGGGTCGAGGACGGGCAGTTGAAGACCCGCAGGTCACTCAGATAACCGGCCAGTTGCGAGGTGTAGCAGGTTTCGGGCGGGGTGCGGGTGCTGGCCTTGTAGGTGCCGTTCACGTCCCAATTGTAATTGCAGCCGTGCTTGATGAGCATGTCGTTGTAGTCGCCCATGTACATGACGATGGCCAGTCCGGCCTGTTTGAGGTTGGACTGGCAGGAGGCCTGACGGGCTTTCTCGCGGGCCTGCTGGAGGGCGGGCAGCAGCATCGAGGCCAGGATGGCGATGATGGCGATGACGACGAGCAGTTCGATGAGCGTGAAGCGGCGGCGGATAGGGTGGGGCATGGTGGTTTCTCCCTAGGTGGACACACGAACGTGCGAAAGCCAGCAACCGGGTTGCTACCCGTCTTCTTCGCCCATCCAGCCAGGGGGGCTTGCAGCTTCCAGCCCAAACCCTTGCGTGAGCAGGCGAACTCCCTGATTCAACATGTCACGAGCGGGTGGTTTGGGCAAACGCTTCGTGAAAAAACAAGGAATGGATGAATTCCCCGCCGGGCCGGTTCCGGCCTGCATTTTTCGACAGTCAATTGCACATTCCGCGTGAATGTCTGCACTTTTCGCGGTTCCTTTCGCTGGTTTGTTGCACGATTCGATGGAACTGGGTATGGTCTTTGGCAGTTGCCAGCGTCTTTGGGTCAAACGCCAGGGTGTGGACATGAAGATCACGCGGATCGAGCCGATTGTCGTCGGAGCGCCGACTCCCGGCAACGGGTTGCTGTCGGACAAGAACTATGTGTTTGTCCGGGTGCATACCGACGAGGGGATCACCGGTTTGGGCGAGGCTTCGCTGGAGGGGTATCTGCACGGGGTGCTGGGCGTGCTGCGGGATTTGGAGGAGCTGGTGATCGGCGAGGACCCGACCCGGATCGAGTATCTGACCCAGGTGCTGACCCGGCAGAAATTCTGGCGGGGCGGGGTGGTGAAGGGGACGGCGGTGGCCGGGATCGAGCTGGCCTGCTGGGACATTCTGGGCAAGTCGCTCGGGGTGCCGGTGTACAAGCTGGTGGGGGGGGCCTGCCGCGACCGCATCCGGGTGTACGCCAATGGCTGGACGGGCGGGGCCACGGACCCGGCCCAGGTCCGCGACCGGGCGCAGGCGGCGTTGGCCGAGGGGTATCAGGCCTTCAAATTCAGCCTGGCTCTACCGTCCTGGCCGCTGTATGATCCGGGGGTGACCCGGCGCATCGCGACCTTTGCCCAGGCGGTGCGGGATGCCATCGGGCCGGATTCTCTGCTGATGTTCGACGGCCACGGGCGCTACGACACCCGCTCCGCCATCGAGATCGCCCGCGCCCTGGAGGAGGTGAATCTCTGCTTCTTCGAGGAGCCGGTGCCGCAGGTGGACGAGGACGCCATGGCCGAGGTGGCCCGGCGGGTGTCCATGCCGGTTGCGGCGGGCGAGCGGCTGGAGTGCAAGTGGGACTACCGGCGGCTGCTGGAGAAGAAGGCGGTGAGCATCGTGCAGCCCGACGTGGCCCACTGCAACGGTTTCGGCGAGGCGCTGAAGATCGCCCATCTGGCCGAGGCGTTTTCGGCCTGGGTCGCGCCGCACAATCCGCTGAGTCCGGTGGTGACGACCATCTCGATGCATCTGGATGCGGTGATTCCCAATTTCCTGATTCAGGAGATGCTGTATCTGCACGACTGGCGCGGGCGGATCATCCGCGAGCCGATTGCCATCCGCGACGGGTTCGCGGTGCTGCCGGACCGGCCCGGCTGGGGGATCGAGCTGGACGACGAGATTTGCGCCGCCCATCCGCCCATCGAGGTCACCATCCCCCGCCTGTTCCGGCGGGACGGCGCGGTCAACGACTGGTAGGAGAACACCGATGGAACTGCGTGGACGGACGGTTTTGGTCACCGGGGCCTCGAAGGGGCTGGGCGCGGCGGTTGCCGTGTTGCTGGGTCGGGAGGGTTGCCGTGTGGGGGTGAACTACGCGGGCGACGCGGCGGGAGCCGCGCGCACGGTGGCGGCGGTCGAGCAGGCGGGCGGCGAGGCGCTGGCCTTGCAGGGCGACATCTCCCGCGAGGACGACGTGGCCCGCATGGTCGCGGCCCTGCGCGAGCGCTTCGGCACCGTGGACATGCTGGTGAACAACGCCCGGATCGATCCCTACAAGCGGCCGGCAGAGATGGGCGACGCGGCCTGGTGGAACCGGACGCTCGAGGTGAATCTCACCGGGGCCTATCTCTGCGCGATGGCGGTGTGGGACGGCATGGTGGCCCAGAAGTGGGGCCGGATCGTCAATGTGTCTTCGGTCTGGGCCTACTGGGGGGCTTCGTTCAAGATGCTGCCCTACGCGGTGGCGAAGGCGGGCATGCACGCGCTGACCCGCGGCTTGGCCACCGAGGGTGCGCCCCACGGTGTCACGGCCAACACCGTGGCCCCCGGCCTGATTATCACCGAGGCCATCGGCACCCGCTTGAGCGAGGAGCAGATCGAGGAGGCCAAGCACGGCGTGCCGCTGGGCCGGGGGGCCACGCCCGAGGAAATCGCCGAGGCGGTGGTCTTCGCGCTGGGCTCGGGTTTCACCACCGGCGCGGTCATCGAGATCAACGGCGGGGTCCGCATGGGGGCGTAGATGGCGGAACCGGGAGTCATCAACCTGAATTTCCGGCAGGCCCTGCCCGCGCCGCTGCTCTACGTGGGGTTCGTGGACTACTACGGCCCGCTCGACTGGCGGACCCATTCGGCGCACCGGCACGACTACTACCAGTTCTTCGTGGTCACCGAAGGGCGGTTCCTCTTCGTCGCCGAGACCGGCGAGAATCTCTGGCTGGAACCGGGCGACGCCCTGATTTTCCGGCCGGGGATCATGCACAACTGGCATGTGGAGCCGGACACCTGCTGCCGGACCTTCATGGTGTTCTTCGATTCCATTCCCGAGGGGCCTTTCCACGACATCCAGGAGCGGCTGTCCCAGGAGCCGCTGCCCGGCCACTGGCGGCTGCCGGTCTCCCTGGAGGAGGTTGTGCCCCTGCTGGCGGCCATCCGGCGCGAGTGCGAAACCAGCGCCTCCCTCGGCACGGCGGTGGTCTATGGGCTGACCATGACCCTCATGGCCGCCTGCACCCGCTCCCTGGCACCGGGCAACGGGGCCGGGGGCGGCAACGGTTTGCCGCCGGCCGTGCTCAAGGCGTTGCAGTACATCGAGACCCATTTCGCGGCAGCCATTTCGGTGGTGGACATCGCCCGCCATGCCGGACTCAGCACCGGCCGGCTGACCGAGTTGTTCCGGCTGCACGTGGGTACCAGCCCTCTGAGTTACCTGAACAACCACCGCATCGACAAGGCGAAGATTCTCCTGCTGTACTCGCCGCTCAAGCTGGCCGAGGTGGCGGCGCAGAGCGGTTTCCGCTCGCTGCCGTACTTCTGCCGGCGGTTCGGGCAGGCGGCGGGAGTGACTCCGGGGGATTTCCGCCGGGGCCGTTTCGAACAGGTTCTCCACGAATGCGCATCCACCCCAGCGACGGAAAGGGGCCTCTCCCATGACGATCCAGTATGACAGTCAGACGCGCCGGTTCGTGCTCCAGATGGAGCGTAGCACCTATGCTCTGGGCCTCAATCAGCAGGGGGCTTTGGTCCACCTCTGGTGGGGAGGGGCGGTGCCCCGGAGCGAGGATTTGCCCGATCCGGCGGGCGGCGCGATGCAGGAATACCACGCCTGGGGCGAATACTTCTTCGACGAGCCCGCCCTCAAGCTGACCTTCGCCGACGGCACCCGCGACACCCGCCTGCGCTATGTGGACCACGCCATCGAGGGCGACGAGCTGCGCGTCCGCCTGCACGATTCCCACTACCCCGTCGCCGTCACCCTGGTCTACCGGGTCCATGCCGACTGCGACATCGTGGACCGGCACTGTGTGATTGCCAACGAGGGCGACACGCCCGTGACCGTCGAGAGCGTCCAGTCGGCCGGGTGGTATCTGCCTAGGGGACGGGCCTATCGGCTAACCTCGCAGGCGGGGCGCTGGGGGCGCGAGTACCAGCCCCAGCAATGGCCCATCGGCCAGGGCAAGGTGGTGCTTGAAACCCGCCGGGGCGTATCCGGTCCCGACCAGACCCCGTTCTTCTGGATCGACGCGGACGGCGCGGCCGACGAGGAGCGGGGCAGCGTCTGGTTCGGTGCGCTGCACTGGAGCGGCAACTGGCGGATCGCGGTTGAGAAGAACCGCGACGACCAGGTCCGCGTCACCGGCGGCATCAACGACTTCGACACCATCCTGACCCTCCAGCCGGGGGCGTCCTTTACGACTCCCGTCTTTTCCGGTGGCTACACCGAGGGCGGATTCGGCGCGGCGAGCCGTCTGCTTCACGACTACCAGCGCCGGCACGTCATGCGTCCCGGCCGGGCCGACCGCCTGCTGCCCTTGATCTACAACTCCTGGGGCACCTTCCAGTTCAACATCGACGAGCAGCGCATGATGAAGCTGGCCGAGCTGGCGGCGGGCATCGGGGTCGAGCTGTTCGTGATCGACGATGGCTGGTTCGGCAAGCGGATCAACGACACATGCAGTCTCGGCGACTGGCAGCCGAGCCCGGACCGTTTCCCCAACGGTCTCAAACCCTTGATCGACAAGGTGAACTCCCTCGGCATGGACTTCGGCATCTGGCTGGAGCCCGAGATGGTCAGCCCGGACAGCGACCTGTACCGCGCCCATCCCGACTGGGTCTTCCATTTCCCGAACCGGACGGGGTCCCAGTATCGGCACCAGCTCACCCTGAACCTGGCCCGCGAGGACGTGAAGGAATTCGCCTACCAGACCATGCACGATCTGCTGGCCAAGCATAACATCCGCTACTTCAAGCTGGACAACAACCGCTACGTCAGCGAGGCCGGCTGGCCGGACGCGGCCCCCGCCGAGCAGCGTGCCGTATGGGTGAAGTACATCGAGAACTTCTACGACATCTTCGCGCGGCTGACCCGCGAGTTCCCGGACGTGATCTTCGAGAACTGCGCCTCCGGCGGCGGGCGCGTGGACTTCGCCATGCAGCGCTACTTCGACCGCATGAACCGCAGCGACAACCAGGACCCGTTCGACGAGCTGGCTCTGCACGAGGGGTTCACCTGGGCCAACCTAGCCAAGATGGCGGGCGGCGGCTGCCACATCAGCCAGGGCATGCGCCACATCAACGGGCGGCTCACTTCCCGCCGTTTCCAGGCCCATGTCGGCATGCTCGGTTCCCTCGCCATCGGCGAAAACCTCTTCGAATGCACCCCCGAACAGCTTGCCGAACTGCGCGGCTATGCCGAACTCTACAAGGCCATCCGGCCCGTCACCCACCGGGGCGACGTCTACCGGCTCGAATCCGCCCGCAACGGGCGGCGGGCCGTCTTCCAGTACGTGAGCAAGGACCGCCGCGAGGCCGTGCTGTTCGTCCTCGGCCACTCGATGCAGTTCCGCGATGTCCTGCCGAACATCCGTCTGCGCGGGCTGGACCCGGAACGGGTCTACGAAGTCGAGGGTGCCTCCCCCATGTCCGGCCAGGGGCTGATGACGCTTGGTCTGCCGGTGAAGCTGACCGGGGACTTCGACAGCAAGGTTATCCGTCTGCGCAGTTGATGCGCTGCGTCACGGCTTGGCCGGTTCGTTGCCGGGACCGGCGGGCCGGACGGTGATCGCGGTGAAATGCTCGTTGCCCGGCACCTCGCGGGCAACGGGTTCGCCGCCCTTGCGGACGGGGACGTCGAGAACCGGGCCGGGACGGTTGGTTTCGGTGAATTCCAGACGGACCGTGTAGTCGCCGTCGGGCAGGGGCTTGCCCTCGGCGTCGGTGCCGTCCCAGATGACAGTCAGAGGTTCGTGCAGCCTGCGCGTGGCCCCGGTGGTGGCGTCAGGCTTGGCCTTGCCGGTGTCCTGCCGCCAGCGAGCGAGTTTGTTGGCGTGCTTCTCTCCGTAGATGGCAAGGTCCCGAATGTGTTTCCCCTCGCTGTCCACCAGCCAGGCTCCGAGGACATGGCGCGGGGCGTAGCGACCCTGGTAGCTGACGGTCTGGAACGAAACCACCAAACCGGTCGGGGCCGTCGCCTCGTCGGCCAGCGAACCGAATGACAACACAGCAGCCAGAAGAGCAAGGGACCGGGCACGGTTCAGCATGGGGCATCCTTTCGGGCGGAAATGAAATGATGCCAATTGACTCGCGCTTTGTGTCTTCGTTCCCTTCCACTAGGCGAATGAATCAGCAAGTTCGGCATCGAGGGCGAGAAGGGAGTCGGTGAGCTGGGTGGCCACGTCGTCGAAGGGGAGGTCGCCGGTAATCATGGGTACGGTTTTGGCGGCATAGCCGTCGCCGCCGCCCCGCTCCCAGTCGGGCGCGTAGCCGAGCAGATCGTTGACCAGGCCGAGAACCAGCGGGATGGGGGCTTGGGCCTGCCCGACGACCCGGTTCTTGATGGCCTGGAAAATCTCGAAGGGGGCACCAAGCAGGGCTACGGGGCCGATGCGGACGCCGTGGATTTCGCTGGCCGAATCGAGGTTCTCGCCGGCGTTCAGGCGTTTCAGCAGGGAGCGCAGGGCGAGGGCGTGGACGGTGGCCATGCGCAGGTCGCGGTCCTCGTCGCTGGCATTGGGCGCGGCGAGTTTGGCCTCCGCCTCGACCAGCCAGACGGCGATGGTTTCGCGGGGCAGGTGCTTGCGGCGGAAGACCATGTCCCGGTTGAGGTTGGCCAGACGGTCGGCCGCTACGGGGACGGCCGCCGCGAAGCCTTGACGGACGGCGCGGGCATAGCGGGCGGCGACGATGTCCAGGGCCAGCAGGGAGTCCTGTTCGGATTTGTGGACCACGCAGGAATTGACGTCGCCCTGGGCACCCTGGAGAAAGAGCCCGACACTGCCGGGATGCTCGCGTTCGAGGAGGTTGGTGGCCACGCCGCACCAGTCCCCGTGCATCCAGCGGCTCTCCGCGCAGCAGACCACCGGATGGCAGCCCAGGGAGGTCACGAAACCGATTTGTCTGCCGTCGCGCTCGATGCGGAAGACGTGGCAGGCGGTGTCGGTGAGTTCGGGCTTGGCGGGCCGCCAGGAGTCGTCCAGCACTTCGGCGAGGGGCGGCGCGTCCCGGTCGTACTCGCGGTTCAGGCCGATGCCCTCGGCGGTGACGCAGGCGTGGTGGAGAGTGGCCTCGGCGAGGGAGTCGAGGGCCGCTACGCAGGCGGCGGCGATGCGCCCGGGAAGGAGTTCAAGGTAGGGCGGGTCCATTCGTCCCCAGCCGATGAGCGGGCGCGTGGCCGGGCCGCTATGGGTGTGGGTGCAGCTAAGCAACAGATTGCGGGGGAGAAAATCCCGTTGCGCGGCCACCTGTTCCCGCACCTTGGCGACGAGTTCGCGGGAGAGTCCGATGAGGTCGCAGGCGACGACCAGCACGGTGGTTTCGCCGTCGGCGACGGCCATGGCCCGCGCCCAGAGCCGGTCGCGCACCCCCACCGACACGCGGTTGCGGAAGGGGCCGAAGCCGGAAAGGTCCACGCCGACCCGGGGAGTAATGTCCGTTTT
>LVAZ01000625.1 GCA_001603055.1 Victivallales bacterium Lenti_02 | reverse complement strand
CCGCAGTCGCCCCCGCCCGCGCCGGTCACCGCCATTTCCCTGGCCCCCCCCACCGTTTCCGCCACCACCCCGACCGCCCTCACCACCCCCGTTCCGCCTCCGCCGGCCAACCCGCCGCCGCCCGCGCCGACGGTATCCCGAACCCAGGTCTTCCGCTACGACCCCACCCCTGGCCCCACCCCCGAGGAATTGAAACCCACCCTCGCCGCCTTCGGCGACTGGCTCGTGTCCCAGCACCGCCGGGTGGGCGGGCGCATCGCCGACCGGATTTTCGCCCGTCAGCAGGCCGGCCGCGCCGTCCTCTACCTGCAACTCGACCCGTTGTTCCTCAGCCAGGACTACAGTATCCGTTTCCAGACCGCCGAGGGCATCCAGCTTTTCTGGGGCCTGCGCTGCGAAAGCTCGGGCGTGGCCCGCGCCGACCACGCCCATGTGGTCCTCCTCGACCAGGCGGGGAACATCGTCGGCGGCTCGCGCCTGGAAGACCCCGCCGTGATCTGGCTCAGCGAGAAGTAATCCAGCAGAAACGGACTCCCCCATGCGGATTTCATTCGAGAACATCACCAAGAACTTCGGCGACGTCCCCGCCCTGCGCGGCATCGACCTGGAAATCGCCGACGGGGAATTGTTCTTCCTGCTCGGCCCCTCCGGCTGCGGGAAAACCACCCTGCTCCGCTGTCTGGGCGGCTTCGAGACTCCCACCGGCGGGCGCGTGCGCCTCGATGGCAAGGACATCACCGATGTGCCGCCCCACCGGCGCGACACCGCCATGGTCTTCCAGGGCTACGCCCTCTGGCCCCACATGACCGTCGCCCAGAACGTCGCCTTCGGGCTCGAAAACCGGGGGGTCGGCAAGGAGGAGCGCGAGCGCCGCGTGGCCCAGGCCCTGCGCACCGTGCAAATCCAGGATCTTGGGCACCGGCGGCCCAACGAGCTGTCCGGCGGCCAGCAGCAGCGCGTGGCCCTGGCCCGCACCCTCGTGGTCGAGCCCGGCTGCCTGCTGCTCGACGAGCCCCTCGCCAACCTCGATGCCAAGCTCCGCCGCGACATGCGGTCGGAAATCCGCCGCATCTGCAAGGTGGCCGGGCTGACCGGGGTCTACGTCACCCACGACCGCCAGGAGGCCCTGAGCATGGCCGACCGCATCGCCGTCATGCGCGACGGCCGCATCCTCCAGCTCGGCACCCCCCGCGACATCTACACCAAGCCCACCAGCACCTTCGTCGCCAGCTTCATCGGCGAAAGCAACTTCATCCCCGCCAAGGTCAAAGCCCTGGCCGAGGGCCGGGTGACAGTGGAGACCATCTTCGGCCTTGTCGAGGCGGAGGTGTTTCCGGCGGGGCTCGAAATCGGCGCCCCGGTCGTCCTCTCGATCCGTCCCGAAGCTCTGCGCATCGGCAACCTGCCGAAAAACCGTTTCCAGGCCACGGTGAAGAGCAGCGTCTATCTGGGCGAAATGGCCCAGACCGAGCTGGGCATCCACGACGGCCTGAGCCTGCGCATGTTCTCCCTGAACCCGCGCGAGACCCTGGAACCCGGCAGCACCGTGCCGCTGGCCGTCATGCCCGAGGACGCGGTCGTCCTCCCCCCCGAAGCGTAGGAAGAACGACCGCCCGGCTGAAAGGGCCTAGCCCAGCAGCTCGCGCTCGGTCTCGCCGAGGGCTTCCTCGATGATGTCCATCGCCTTGTGGGCCACATCGTTGGGCATGATGATGGGCGGGCTCATGCGCAGGATGTGCCCGGCCGGAATCCACGCCAGCCCCTTGCGGAACGCCTTCTGGTAGACCAGCGTGCCCGCCTTGTCGAAGGGCTCCTTGGTGGCCTTGTCCTTGACCAGCTCGACGCCCATCAGACAGCCCTTGCAGCGCACGTCGCCGACCATGCGGAAGCGATCCTTCCAGGCGGCCATGCGCCG
>LVAZ01000124.1 GCA_001603055.1 Victivallales bacterium Lenti_02 | reverse complement strand
AGCCTGCTCCCCGTTCGTAGTACAGGCTTCAGCCTGCTCCCCGTTCGTAGTACAGGCTTTAGCCTGCTCCCCGTTCGTAGTACAGGCTTTAGCCTGCTTTTGGGATGCTCCACAGCGGCCTAAAGGCCGTACTACGAACGAAATCCCCGCCTCGGCGGTTGTTCTCTTCTGATTCCGCCGCCGCGCTCGGTTTTCGCCGGGCGCGGCGGTCCCGTTCCCTTCCGGGAGCCCCAGCGTGCCACCACTCCTCCGCGTCTCCGACCTGAGCGTCCGGTTCCACACCCGGCGGGGTGTGGTCCATGCGGTCGAGCGGGTGTCCTTCGATCTCGATGCGGGCCAGACCCTCGGCCTGGTGGGCGAATCCGGCTGCGGCAAGAGCGTCACCTGCCTCTCGCTGCTCGGACTGATTCCCCAGCCGCCGGGGCGCATCGCCCAGGGCGAAATCCGCTTCGGCGACCTCGATCTCGCCCATTGCCCGCCCGCCAAGCTGCGCGCCGTGCGCGGACGGCGCATCGCCATGATCTTCCAGGACCCGATGACCTCGCTGAATCCCTATCTGAAGATCGGGGACCAGCTCGCCGAACCCCTGCGGCTCCATCTCGGCCTGGGGCGCCGGGAGGCCCTGGCCAAGGCCGTCGAGGCCCTCGACGAGGTCGGCATCGCCGACGCCGCCCGGCGCGTCCACGACTATCCCCACCAGTTTTCCGGCGGTATGCGCCAGCGGGTGATGATCGCCATGGCCCTGGCCACCCGGCCCGAGATTCTCGTCGCCGACGAGCCCACCACCGCCCTGGATGTGACCGTGCAGGCCCAGATTCTCGATCTCATGCGCCGCCTCCAGCGCGAGTACGGCACGGCGGTCCTCTTCGTCACCCACGACCTCGGCGTGGTGGCCGAATTCTGCGAGCGGGTGGCGGTGATGTACGCGGGCCGCGTGGTCGAGACCGGTCCCACGGCGACGGTCTTCGCCCGGCCCCGCCATCCCTACACTGCGGCCCTGCGGGCGGCCCTGCCCGGCCTCGAACCCGGCGCCCGTCTCCGCGCCATTCCCGGCGAACCTCCCAAACTCACCGAGCCACCGGTCGGTTGCGCTTTTGCCCCGCGCTGTCCCCGCGCCCAGCCCCAGTGCGCCAATCCCTGCGAACTGCGGAATCTCGCCCCGGACCACGCCACCGCCTGCCTGCGCGAATTCGAGTAGACGCTACCAGATGCTGCCCAGCTCGTAGGCGAAGGTCTCGCCGAAACGCGCCTCGCCCACCCCGGCAAGCTGCCGGTTGGCGAAATCGGGCCGCACGGCCTTGGCCACCGCCAGCCGACCATCCGCCGCGAACACCTCGACCGAGCCCCGGTCCACCAGAATGCGCAGGTCCAGTTCCGCCGCGTCCAGCGCCAGCGGGAAAACCCCGTCCGCCACTTCGATGGTTCCGTCTATCCGGTTCCAGACCACCGGCACCCCGCGCACCATCAGCCCGCCCCGCGCCCCGGCGGGAACGGACAGCGTGGTCGTCACCTCCACCAGTTCGGCGATTACCCCGTCGGGCCGCTCGCCCGCCCGCCAGTTCCGGTATGGTCCCCGCAGCCGGGCCAGCTCGGGCACCGGTTGCGCCCGCAGCCGCCCGTCTACTAGGGTCAACTCGCAGGCAATGCCCATCTGCTGGTTGAAGGGCATGCCAGGAAAGACAATGCCCCGGCCCCAGCCAATCTGCACCCGCCGCCCGTCCGGCGCGTTGGTGTACGTCTGCGAGGCGTAGAACTCGCCGAACCAAAGCCGCTGTTTCCCGCTCTCGGGGCGGAACTCGCGCCCGTCGAACCCGCCGACCAGATACTCGCCGTCGGCCCCGTAGAGAATCCATCTCTCCCGCCCGGCATCATCCGCGATCGGGAACAGCTCGGGGCATTCGTAGAATCCTCCGATGCGGCTGGCGAAGGTCCACGCACGCAGGTCCGGCGAGGTATGGATGGCAATCCAGCGCTGGTCCTCGAACTCGTCATAGACCGCCATCACCCAGTGCCCAGTCGGCTCGTGCCAGAACACCTTCGGGTCCCGGCCCCGGTGGCGGAGCACGGGATTTTCCGGAATCTCGGCGAAGGACCGCCCCCCGTCGTCGCTGAAGGCCACGCATTCGCCCCGGCCTGTGCTGGTGTAGGCGATGCCCAGCCGCCCGTCCGGCAGCACGAACCCGCTGCCCGAGTAGGCCCAGTCGCCGTAGGCCTGCGGATACAGGGCGATGCCCAGCTCCCGCCAGCAGACCAAATCCTCGCTCACCGCGTGGCCCCAGTGCATGTTGCCCCAGTTCCAGCCATAGGGATTGTGCTGGTAGTAGAGATGCCAGAGCCCGTCGGCGTAGACCAGGCCGTTCGGATCGTTCAGCCAGCCCCGGCGGCTGGTGAAATGGAACTGGGGCCGCAGGGACTCCCCGTAGGGCGCGGCATCGGGCAAAGCGTCCGCCTGGCGCACCGCCGCCAAGCCGGGGTCCGACCCGTCCGCCGAACGTAGCTCCGTCCGTTTTCCGGCGAAATCCAGCACGTCGAGAAACACCTCGAACTCCGGGTCCGCCGCCGCCAGCTCGAGGTCGAACTCGCGCACCGCGCGACCGTCCACCCAGAGCGACAGGCGCGACTTCGGCGCCCCCGTGCGGACCGGGAAAAGCAGATAGCGGCTGGACAGGGTGAATTCGCGCATGGCGGCTCCTCGGAGGCTGAAAAACACACTGCCGTCACGGTATTCCCGCAAGGAAGCGCGTCAAGCCCGCTTGCCCCCGCCCGTGTCCGGCTTAGGTTGTTGCCCGATCCTTTCCGGAGAGTTTTCATGGACACCCTGCAACGCAAGCGCCTCCATCAACGCCTGCTGGTGGCGGGAACCGCCACGGTCCTGGTCCTCCTCCTCGTGCTGAACACGTTCCGCACGAGTCCCGAGGAGCGCGAGGAAACCGAGTTCACCCAGTTGATCCTCCGGCACGATCCGGAAACCATGCCGGCCGCCGACCGCGAGCGCCTGCGCGAACAGTGGGCCCGGCTCCCCGAGGACAGCCGCCAGCGCGTCTTCCGCGCCGTCGCCGCCAGCCGCCTCGACGAGTTCCGCGAGCAGACCAAGGGCATGGACCAGGCGGAGCGCCAGCAGCTCATCCAGCGCCGCATCGTGCAGATGCGCCAGCACCGGGCCAAACTCACCGGCGACCAGCGCCGCGAGCTAGGCGAGGAGCTGTCCCAGAAAGAGGCCCGCGAGGTGGTGGGCCAGGTCCTCGCCTTCTACCAGGACGAGCTGAGCGCCCGCGAGCGCGCCGAACTCGACCCCCTGGTCCACGAATGGCTCTACCATATCGAATCCCTGGTCCGCAAACCCTAGCCGGAGAGACCCGCATGCTCCATTCCGAAGTGAAATACCAGCCCGAGCGGACGCGCACGTTCCTGGGCAGCCCGAGCCTCGTCCGCCTGCCGGACGGGGTGCTGGTCGCCAGCCACGACTACTTCGGGCCCGGTTGCCCGCGCAACCACGAGGGGGAGGAGGGCCTCACCAGCATCTACCGGTCCGAGGACAACGGGCGCACCTGGCAGAACACCACCCACGTCATGAACGCCTACTGGAGCAGCCTGTTCCTCCACGGCGGGCAGCTCTACCTCTTCGGCACCAGCCAGCAGTACGGCTCCATCGTCATCCGGCGCAGCGAGGACGGCGGCTTCACCTGGACCCATCCCCGCGACGGGAAGAGCGGCCTGCTCTTCCGGGGCGGCTACTTCCACGACAATCCCAACTACCACTGCGCCCCGGTCCCCGTCCTCGTCCATCAGGGCCGCCTCTACCGGGCCTTCGAGGATTGCCGGGACGCCCGCTGGGGCAGCGGCTTCCTCTCCCTCGTCGTTTCCGCCCCCGCGGAGGCCGACCTGCTCGACGCCGCCAACTGGACCATGTCCAACAAAGTCCCCTTCGATCCCGCCTGGGTGCCCGCCGCCTGGGGCAAGCTGGCCAATCCCGGCTGGCTCGAAGGCAACGTGGTCGCCGCCCCCGACGGCCAGCTCTGGAACATCCTCCGCTTCCATTCCGACCCCCTGGCCGACAAGGCCGCCCGCCTGCGCCTCTCCGCCGACGGCGCCACCCTCGCCTTCGACCCCGCCGACGGCTTCCTCGATTTCCCCGGCGGCATGACCAAGTTCACCATCCGCCGGGACGAGTCCACCGGCCAGTATCTGGCCCTCTGCAACCCCAACACCGATCCCAAACGCCCGAGCCAGCGCAACATCCTCTCGCTCTGCGCCTCGACCGACCTCCGCCAGTGGCGCGTGGTCAAAACCCTCCTCCAGGACGAGTCGGGGCTCAACTGGGACGATTCCCTCCGCCTCACCGGCTTCCAGTACGTGGACTGGCAGTTCGACGGCGACGATCTCATCTACTTCGTCCGCACCGCCTGGCGCGGTGCCCGCAACTTCCACGACGCCAACCGCATGACCTACCACACCCTGCCCGGCTACCGCCACTATCTGGCCTGACCCGCTCCGGAACATCCATTTCCCTCCCGCCATCCGGGGGGATACATTGTCGTTGGTTGCTTTCCCCAAACCCAGGAACCCACACTCATGAAAAAACTTACCCATACGGTCGATTTCTGCGTGGTCGGCGGCGGTCTTGCCGGGCTGTGCGCGGCGGTGGCGGCGGCGCGGCACGGGGCCAAGGTGGCCCTGATGCAGGACCGGCCCGTGCTCGGCGGCAACTCCTCGAGCGAAATCCGCATGTGGGTCTGCGGCGCCCACGGGGCGAACAACCGCGAAACCGGCATCGTCGAGGAAATCCAGCTCGCCAACAACTACCGCAACCCCACCAGCAACTTCTCGATCTGGGACAGCGTGGTCTACGAGACCGCCCGCTTCACCGACAACCTCCAGATCTTCCTCAACTGCTCCTGCAACCAGGCCCGCATGAAGGGCGACCGCATCGTCTCCGTCAAGGGCTGGCAGACCACCACCGAAACCTGGCACACCATCAAGGCCAAGGTCTTCGCCGACTGCTCGGGCGACAGCATCCTCGCCCCCCTCACCGGCGCCGAGTTCCGCCTCGGCCGCGAAGCCGCCAGCGAGTTCAACGAGGACATCGAGCCGCCCGTCGCGGACAAGAAGACCATGGGCATGAGCTGCCTCTTCCAGGCCAAGGAGACCGACTCGCCCAAGCCCTTCATCGCTCCGGAGTGGGCCTACAAGTTCGAGCGCGAGGAAGACCTGCCCAACCGCGGCCACGGCTTCACCGGCCTCAGCAATTTCTGGTGGATGGAACTCGGCGGCGAAAACGACTCGATCCACGACACCGAGAGCCTCCGCGACGAGCTGCTCAAGCTCGCCTTCGGCGTCTGGGACCACATCAAGAACCACGGCAACCACGGCGCGGACAACTGGGAACTCGAATGGGTCTCCTTCCTCCCCGGCAAGCGCGAAAGCCGCCGCTACGTGGGCGACCACATCATGACCCAGAACGACGTGCGCGCCGAGGGCCGCTTCGACGACCTCGTGGCCTACGGCGGCTGGTCCATGGACGACCACCACCCCGCCGGGTTCCGCTATCCCGGCGCGCCCACCATCTTCCACCCCGCCCCCTCCCCCTACGGCATCCCCTACCGCTGCCTCTA
>LVAZ01000624.1 GCA_001603055.1 Victivallales bacterium Lenti_02 | reverse complement strand
GAGGCGGGGAAACAGACCCCCAAGGACATCCCGCGCCGCCCCCCCCCCAGCGCCGGCATCTTCGGCGACATCCGCACCGCGGGCGACCTTCCCGCCGAATTCCCCGAGCTGGTCCTCGCCCTCGACACGCCCCGCCTCGAAGCCCTGATTCTCGTCGCCTACACCCCCTTCGTCGTCACCGAGCCCCACGGCGCCCTCACCCGCCTGAAGGCCAAACTGGACCAGATCAAACGCTACCGCCAGGTGGACTCCCTGCCCCCCTTGCAGCAGATGGGCCGCAAGGACATCGTCGCTCCCTGGGACGCCTTCCTCAAAGGGAATCCGGACATCAGCTACACCTCCTTCACCCTCCGGCTCCCCTTCGTCGCCCTGCCGGTCCGCGTGTCCAAACCCGAGCCCCCAGCCCGTTGAGGCAGCCACCATGCGGATTCTCTCCCAACATCGCATCGCCCTGGTCGCCTTCGGCCTCCTGTTCCTGGCGGCCGCCGCCGCCCACTGGTTCCTGGTGCGCCCGCTCAAGCTCGCCCTGGCGGAGAACGCCGAGGAAATCGCCAAAAAGGAAACCCGTCTCCAGCGCACCGGGCTCCCCCTCGACGCGAGCCTGCTCGAAGAGGAAATCCGGTTTCTCGACGCCCAGCTCAACGGTGCCAGGGGCCAGCCCGGCCTCCTGGCCACCACCAGGCTCGTCCTCGACACCTCGACCCGGATGTTCATGGACCGGGTCGCCGCCCAGTACGGCACCGCCGAACAGTTCCGCCGCAACGCGGACCGCGTCTTCTTCCAGTCCGACTTCAGCCGGATTTCCCTCAAGCTGGCCGAGCGGAACATCCTTCTGGAACCCGGCGTGCTCGGCCTCTCGGACGAAAGCCCCTCCCCCTACATCTACCAGTTGCTCCTCCGCATCTGGACCGCCGAGCGGCTGGCGGACCTGGCCGCCGAGGCGGGGTTGACCGTGGCCCCGGTCGCAGGCGGCAAAGCCGCCGACCTCCGCCTGCTCGAAGTGCGCGGCTACAAGCTGAACGAAGCCGACAAACTCCCCTATCTCATCGAGCTGCCGGTGCAGGCCACGCTGCTGGGCGAAATGCCCCAGGTGAAATCTTTTCTGCGCAGTCTCACCGCCGGCGGGAACTTCCTGCCCGCCAGTCAGGTTGAACTGTTTGCGGACGATCCCGCGCGCCAGGTCTACCACGACGGGACCAACGTGAAGGTCACGGGCCTGCGCCTGCGGGTGCAGTGCTCGGCCTTCTTCCTGCTCTCCGCCGCCGTTTCGCCCGCTCCGGGCGAAGGCAGCGCCACCATCCCGGCCGGCGGCTGACTGACATAGGGTGACGACCATGAAGCGATTCTGGAAGCAAGCCAAGACGGAATGGGAGATGTCCCTCTGCTGTCTGGCGCTGGCGGCGATGCTGCTCGCCCTGCTCATCGGCTGGGGACGGCTCCGCCCCGAGGAACAGGAGCGAGTGGGCCGCAAACAGGCCTCCCGCCAGGCCTCCCTGCTGGCGCCGGACGCCATCGCCTTTCTCAACCGCCAGCCCGGCCCCGGCGAGGAGCCGCCCTCCCCCTTCGTCTTCGAGGGCCAGACCAAAGCCCCGAAAACCAGCTCCCCTCCCCGGCCCCGGCCGACCCCCGCGCCGCCGCCGGTGGCCGCGCCCCCCAGGAACCCGCCCCGA
>LVAZ01000123.1 GCA_001603055.1 Victivallales bacterium Lenti_02 | reverse complement strand
CCCCCGCCAGCAGGACCACGGTGGACACCGGAACCCCGCCCCCCGGCCCCACCGAATGGGCGAAAAGTCCCGCGATCAGAACGGCGGCGAGAACCAGATGGCGCAGCGGGGTCACGGTTTCGCCCCCTCGGCCAGGAAGGAAGGACGGCCCACGGAGAAACGACTGCCCGCCCGGTTCCGGCCGTGGCCGGCGAGCAGGTAGTCCTGGTTGCTGCTGTTGCCTAGAGTCAGGGAGAGAATCCGCACCCCGGACGCGCCGGGCCGCAGGCGGGCGATGCCCCGGCCCAGCTCACAGCGCAGCCGTCCGTCGGCCACCGTGGTTTCGGCAAGCAGATGGCGCTGGCGGATGGTCGCCTCGTCCAGCGTCGGCAGCCGGAAGCATTCCCCCTTCTCGAACTCGGGGGTGAGCAGGGATTTCATGCCCCCGAGCGGGGCGCTGACGGGAATCAGGAAGGAACCCGCGCTGGTGTGGACATGGAGATGGAGGGCCGTCTCGCCGGGCACGTCGAGGGGCAGTTCGAGAAGGGTCTCCCCAGTCAGTTCCAGCGGTTCGGGAAGCGTGAAGCGCAGCGCGCCGAAACCGGTGCCGACCGTGCGCGCGAAGGTGGTCATCCCCCCGCTTTCCCCCGCCACCCGCAGCTCGTCGGCGGCCAACGGCTCCCAGCCAGTGGCGGCGGGAACCGTCGGCGGCACCGAGAGAACCTCGGGACGCCAGGCAACCTCGTCGGCCAGCGAGGACACCTTGGTGATGGCGAAGCCGTTGCGCACCGACCAGATGGCCAGATGCCCGCCGTCGATGGGCTCGGGGTCGGTGTAGTCGAAGAGGGGCCGCTCGTCCACCCATACCCGGATGCGGGGACCGTTCTTCCACACCGTGAAGCGCCGCCAGAAGTAGTGCATCGGCCCATAGCCGGCCGCCTGCGGGAACAGAAAGGCGGGATCGGCGCTGCGGGCCACCACCTCGCCCCGGCGGACCAGACGGGTCTCCGCGTTGTCGTCGGCCCCGAACAGGACCGCGTAGCCGGAGAGGGGGTTGCGCCCGTCGGTGCAGAAGGAGAGATTGAAGTCCCGGCGCACATACCAGCCCTCGTTGGCGACCAGGATGGGGAACTTGTTGTTGCGGTCGGCAACGTCGTCGTAGCGGAACTCGCCGTCGCCCGCGTCCCAGGGCATGGCCGGACGGGGGGTGATGTAATACTCGTGGACCTGCTCGCCGGAAAAGTGCCGCTTGCCGACGATCATGGGCACGGCGGTCGAGCCGCAGGCGAGGAAGTTCCACTGGTCCTGGCAGGCCCAGCGGGCATCCATGCGGAAGGCGCCGTCGGTCCACGCCCAGTCCACCGGGGCCTCCTCGAAGAACTCGTTGTGGAGATTCCGGCAGAACAGCCGGTGGTGCTCGGGCCGGGGCGCCACCAGCACGCCGTCGCCGCGGTCCCGGAGGATGGCGAAGCGGACGCTGGCCGCGATTCCCCCGGCGAACGCCTCCCACTCCCCGTCCGTCCGGACTTCGAGAGCCCCCTCCGGCGTGCGGCGGAGGCCCAGTTGGAAAGCGGGGGCGCGCGGCTCCCGGCCGGGGATGTCGAGGGTCCAGCCATCGGCGTCGCGCCGGGCGGCGAGCGTGGCCAGAATGTCCGCCGCCGTCGGGCGGGAATCGTCCATGCCCGCCCGGAGAATCTGGAACCGGTAGCGTCCGGCGGGCATTTCGCCCAGCCGTTCGTCGTAGGTCCGGGACTGGTATTCCCAGGGACCGACCAGGGGCAGCCGGGTGCGGATGCCCGCCGCCAGCCTGCCCTCCTCGTTCTCCAGGAACCGCGCGAAGGTGTCGCTGCCCTGCGCCCACTGGCCGAACTGGTCGGAATCGGCGTTCTTCTTCTGCTCCTTGCCGACAAAGCTGCGACTGAGGGCGAACAGAGGCTGGGGGGGCTCCGGCGGAACGGGCAGGGAAACCAGGCGCACATCGTCGAACTCGGCCAGCTCGCCGCCGAGAACGATGCGGGCCGGGCCGGCGACCCGCTCGTCCAGCAGGGCGGCCAGCAGCGGCTGCCGGTCCAGCCAACCCTCGAGGCGGCAACCGTCCCGGACCGACACCCCCAGGCGGACCCAACTGGTCAGGGGCGGGCGCAATCCCTCGTGCCGGGCCAGAACCCGCCAGGGACCGTCGCCGCCGCGCCGTTCGACCAGACAGAAGCGGCGTTCGGCCCCCACCCAGCCGAAACCCACTTGCAGGCCGTCCGCGCCGCCCTGCACCACCAGCATGTCGGTGCCGGACGGCAGGGTGTTGGCATCCACGACATACCCGGTTTTGGGAATGCCGAAATAGAAGCGGGCCTCGGCCAGATATTCGGCCCAGTCGGCCTCGCCGTACAGCAGCCAGGCCCCTTTGCCCCCGCGGACGGTGAAGGGGTTGACGGCCCGCTGGAAATCGTAGCTGCGCGCCTCCGCCTCGTCGCGGGCCAATCCCCCGCCATGCTGGGCCAGGGCAAGTTCCCCCTCCACCTGGTTGCAGGGCGGCGAGACCAGTTCATGACGCATGAAACCATCGCTCGCATCGACCAGCGGATGGAGCGTCCAGCCCACCGGGGGGGCGCTTTCCTCGGCGGCCTCCCAGAAGATTTGCCAGCCGGGACCGGGCTCGGTCAGGCGCCGCCCGTCCACATAGAGGGTGACGCGGTCTTCCGCCAGCACCAGCTCGCCGCCCGTGCGCAGACTGGCGAGCGGCCGGCCCGCCCGCTCGACGGTTCCCTCCCCATCGATGTACACGTAGTCGGCCGGATCGTCGGCGGAACGGAGATAGAGGCGATGGGTGAGGAGGATGTCCCGGTCGAAGCGGATGGTGCGGGCGGCGGCTTCGGCGGGCACGGCGTAGGGAACCAGAATCAGGCAGCGGTTCTCCCGCTGCCACTGGCTTTCGAGCCGGGCGCGGGGCGAATCCAGCCAGCCGCAGCCCGCCAGCAGCAGCAGGCCGCACACGACCGCGACCCGCGAAACTGAGACGTGGCGATGGTCCTCGTTGGCATTCACGGCATTCGGCCCAGCTCCGGCGACATGACGCCCGGCGCGGGGTTTTCCGCGCCGGACGCCGGGATCGGGACGGGATACCTTGGCTGGGAGACCCGGAGCTTGCCTACTCGGCAGCGGCCTCGGCGGCGGGTTCCGCCGCCGGTTTCGGCTTGTCCTTGAGCAATTCGTCGCGGGTCTTGACCACGGAGTCCACGGCCCAGGAGTCCACAAGATATACCCAGCCCTGGGTGCGCGCATTCAGCTCGGCGACCTTTTTCCGCGCTTCGGCCAACGTTTTTTCGAACTCCTGGTCCAGCTTCTCCTTGTCCTCGGGCTTTTCGCCCTCGCCGGGGACGCGGGTTTCCGGCCCCTCGTAGGCGGCCTGGACGGCGAGATGGTATTTCCCCTCGTCGGTCTTGCCGCCGATGGCGACCGTGTAGACGACGCCGCCGAACTCGCGCGCCACGAAGGTGGCGGGCTGGGCGAGACCGGTGGCCGCCGGGTCCGCAGCGGGCCCGAGCACATCGTGGAACCGCGCCCAGGAGAAGGCGTTCTTGATGCTGTTCAGCTTGGCCCCGTCCACTTCCTTGTCCTCGGGAATCTCGCCCTGGAGCAGGAGGTCGCCGCCCGTGTCCTCGCGGCTGGCGGTCCACTGGGTTTCGCCGTCCCGGACCAGGCTGGCCTCGCGGATGTCGCCGATCCGGAAGAACTGGTCGTCCAGCCAGCGGTCCGGCCCCTCGTCGGTCTGGGCGAAGGTCTTGGCGACCAGGAAGACCTCCTTGCCGCCCCTGAGGCGGAGGTAGCGGCCCACGGGATAGTCGCCGCCCGCCATGGGATTGGCGCCGCCGTCCTTGCGCACATGCTCCCGGCCGAACAGCACGGCGGCGATCTCGCCCCCGTCCCGGTTGTACACGGTCAGCAGCGTGCCGGCGTCGTCCTGGCCCGGCTCGTTGAGCCTGAGCCGCCCGTACTGGCTTTCGCCCGCCGCGACCGTCTGGGTCGCGGTCTGGTCGCGCAGCTCTTCGAGGAAGGTGGCCAGCCGCTCGTACTTGGCGGGATAGCCGTTGCGCTCGCCCACCCGCCAGAGCCCGTCGGCGAACTCGACGGTGGTCGTGCCCCGGTCGTTCTGCAGGACGAAACGGGCCACGTCGGTCACTTTGAATCCAGGCAGGAGCGCCGGGCCGGCCGTGCCGCCCTGCCAGTCCCGGTTGCGGGAACGCTTCACATACAGGCCGAGCCCCAGCAGGACTGCGGCGAGAACGAGTAGGACGAAAAATTGCTTGCTCTTCATTTGCGCACCATCCTCCGGCGTTTGACCAAAGCGAGGGCGAGGCCGCCCAGAGCCACCAGGGCGGGCATCGCGCCGATGTTGAGGACCATGAGGGCCTTTTCGAGGGACTCGACGTCCCGCCGGTATTCCTTGCGCAGGTCCCGCTGGCGCCGCTCGGCGATTTCGGATTTCTTCTTCAGGTTTTCGAGTTCGGTCTGCTGCTCGGGCGAGAGATGCCATTGCCGGTTCTGGCCCGGGGCCTTCTTCTCCTCGAGTTCGCGGAGCCGCCGCTCGGTCTCGCGCAGTTCCTTTTCGAGTTGCTCCATGACGCTCTGGTACTCCTTGCGGGCCTCGGCGAGCATGGTGTCGAACCGTTCGAGCGGGCGTTTGCGGACGCCGCGGCTGCGCAGCGAGATCAGATTGTTGTCGCCGGCCAGCCATTCGAGCGTGTTCATCAGCAGGCTGGCGTTCTGATTGCGGGGCTCGTAGAAGAGGGGCTGGCGGCCGGGACCGGCCCCCACGCCGACGAAGGCGATGTCGTTCGACAGCAGGTCGGCGTCGGCGAAGAGGACGACCACGCTGTCCCGGCTGGACTTCTTCAGGCTGTCGCCGCCCTCGCCGCCGCCGGGCGCGCCCTCGGGGAAGGCGGTGGCGAAGGTGCCTTCGAGACGGAGCCCGAGCAGGTGCCGGGTGCCGTCGGTCTTGAGCGCGTCGAGAATGCGGCGGCCCGTGCTCGGATCGAGGCTCATGGCCTGGAACTTCTCGACGAATCCCGCCTTGTCGGAGGACTCGACCAGACGGGTCCGGGCCAGCCCGGTTTCACCTTCGAGCACGAAGGCGCCGCTGTTGGCCAGCCACAGATTGTCGAGCTGGCCGACGGTGATGTCCGTCCGGCTGAGCGCGTCCGCCCCGAGGGCGAGGACGGTGGGGAAGGCCTGCTCGGGCTGGCCGGGCTGGCTGGGCGCCTGGAGCATGTACTGGGTGTCGGCGATGACGCCCGGCTCGTCCCCGAGCTGGACGAAGTTGACGCCCCAGGCGGCCAGCAGGGGGCCGAGGCTGGAGGCGCCGGTCGGGGGGCGCATGCCCATCATCTGGGGGGGCTGCTGCATCTGCTCGGCGAGGCTCATGGCATCGAGGAAGGCGAGGACGCGCCCGCCCCGGAGCAGGTACTGGTCGATGGCGTAGAGCGTGGCCGGCGGCAGGTCCTTGGGATGGACGAGGAGCAGGATGTCGATCTCGCCCGAGATGGTGTCGGTGTCGGCGGCCAGTTCCTCGACCTCGTAGTCCTGGCGCATGATCTGGGCGACGAGCCAGGGCGGGGTCTGGCCCCGGCCCTGCATGGCCATCATGGGGTTCTGCGGAGCGGAGCCCAGGATGGGGAGGGAGCTGAGGAGGCCGATCCGGGGCTTGTCGGGATTCAGCACCCGGTAGATGGCGCGGGTGAGGTCGTATTCGAGCCTCTCCTCGCGGCCGGGGGAGAGCTGGGCGATGGTCTGGACCTCGTCCAGGCACTTCACCGCCAGGCCGAAGTAGAAGGGCATCATCCCGGCCTGCATCGGCTCGATGTTGTCCACCCGGGCCGCCTCCTCGGCGTCCGAGTCGGGCTTGGGATTGAACTTGCGGACGCGAATCCGGCCCTTGCCGTGATGCTCGTACTCCTTGAGCAGGTCCTCGACCCGGCGGGCGTAGTTCTTGATGCCCACGGGCAGTTCGGCGAGGTCGCGAGAGAAGTAGAAGTTGATGGTCACGTCGGTGTCCATCCCGGCGAGCGTCTCGCGGGTTCCCCTGGAGAGGGTGTGGAGCTTGTCCTGGGTGGCGTCCAGGCGCAGGTTGACGACCCCGACGAGCAGGTTGACGGCGACGAGCAGCGCGGCCATCACCAGCAGGCCCAGGGTCGAGAAGAGATAGGTGCTCAGGGCGTTGTTTTTGGTTTTCATCGTTTCGAACATCCTCCTTGGCGGGCGTCAGGCCCCGCGGCGGCCCTTGAGAATGACACCGGTGCCGAACAGCGCGAAGGCGGCGACGCTGGCGAAGTAGAGCAGGTTGCGGACGTCGACCAGCCCGCGCTGCAGGTTGTCGAAATGGGTCATCACGCTGATTCCCGAGGCGGCCTCGACCAGCCAGTTGGCGGGGGCCCACTTGAGGATGAGGTTGGTGACCGGGGGCCAGCCCGCCAGGATCAGCAGCAGGCAGACCACCACCGAGGTGATGAAGCTGACCACCTGGTTGCGGGTCATGGCCGAGGTCATGCTGGCGATGGCCAGGAAGGTGCCCGCCACGAGGAAGCTGCCCAGATAGCCGCAGGCGACCACGCCCCAGTCCGGACTGCCGAGGTACTCGACCGTCCAGGCCATCGGCGCGGTGAGGAGCAGGGCGATGCCCAGGAACAGCCAGCCGGCCAGGAATTTGCCCAGAATGGCCTGGGTCGGCGAGATGGGCATGGTGAAGAGCAGCTCGAAGGTGCCCGAACGGCGCTCCTCGGCCCACAGCCGCATGCCCGCCGCAGGCACCAGGAACATGTACAGCCAGGGATGCCACATGAAGAAGGGCGCCAGCGTCGCCTCGCCCTGCTGGAAGAACTGCCCCAGCATGAAGGTGAAGAACCCGCTGAGCAGCAGGAAGATGATGATGAAAACGTAGGCCACCGGGGAGGCGAAATAGCCGACCAGCTCCCGCTTGGCCAGGGTCCAGGTGTTCATGCAGGCTCTCATCGCGCGACCTCCGCAACCGTGTCCGGAATGGTGATTTCGCGGAAGACGTCGTCCAGGCGGCCGGTCTCGACCGTCAGTTCGCCGAGCTTCCAGCCCGCGCCGAGAATGGCCTGGGCCACCAGGGTCGGATCGGGATTCCCCAGCAGGCGGCAGCGGACGCCGTCGCTCTTGTCCAGCAGCTCGACCCGTTTGACGCCCGCCGTGCGGTCGAGCTTGGCCACCACCTCGTCGGCCGCGCCGCCGCGCACCTGGATGCGGAGGCAGCCGGCGTTGGGCGACTTGGCCTTGAGTTGGTCGGGAGTGCCGTTGAAGACCAGTTTGCCCTGGTCGATGATGAGGACGCGGCTGCAGATGGCCTCGACTTCCTCGAGGATGTGGGTGGAGACGATGATCGCCTTTTCCCGGCCCATCTCCTTGATGAGTTCGCGCATCTCGTGCTTCTGGTTGGGATCGAGCCCGTCGGTGGGCTCGTCGAGCACCAGCACGGGGGGATCATGCAGAATCGCCTGGGCGAAGCAGGCGCGGTGGCGGTAGCCCTTCGAGAGGGTGTCCACCTCCTGGTGGCGGACCCGTTCGAGGAAACAGGTGCGGATGGCCCGCTCGACCGCCTCGGCCCTGGCCGCGCCGCGCAGCCCCCGCAGCTCGGCCACGAAGTTCAGAAAGCCCTCCACCGACATCTCGGGGTAGGAAGGGGCGTTCTCCGGCAGGTAGCCGACCAGGGACTTGGCCTCGAGCGGCTCGTCCACGATGGAGTATCCGCCAACCTTCACGGTGCCGCCCGAGGGGGGCAGGAAGCCGGTGATGATGCGCATGGTCGTCGACTTGCCCGCGCCGTTCGGCCCCAGGAAACCCAGGACCTCGCCTCGTTCGACATGGAACGAAACATCGTCGACGGCAAGCAACGGGCCAAACCACTTGGTGACGTTTTCAGCCGTTATCATGCCTTGCAGTTGCTCCTCTGTTGTACAGACTTGCCGCCAGGCTGTCCAACCTGACGTCCGGGAAGACATCGGGTAACAGGCTACCCTGCCCCGGCGAAAGAATCCGGGGTTTTTCCGGCCGCTGGCGGCGGTCGGTCGGGCGTGCTCTGTTCCTCAGGACACGGAAGAATGGAAAAGGACACCCGGCATCCGCCTTGGTTCCCTGCCGAGGGCACAAAAAACGCCGGCCTGCCGCCACCCCGTTCCGCCCGCGCCTTTCGCTCACTGGCCGGGTTCCGGAGCGGGGGGGTGGAGATGGCAGTATACGCTGCGCCCGTCCCGGCGGCAGAGGGCGGGGAATTCGCGGCGGCAGACCTCGCGGACCTCGGGGCAGCGGGTGTGGAAGGGACAGCCGGCAGGCGGGTTCGCGGGCGAGGGCAGGTCGCCCTTGAGGACGATGCGCCCGCCGCGGTCCCGGCCCGGCACGGGAATGGCCGAAACCAGGGCTTTCGTGTAGGGGTGCAGGGGGTCGTCCATGACCGCCGCCGACGGCCCCGTCTCGACGATCCGGCCCAGATACATCACCGCCACCCGGTGCGAGATGTGCCGGACCACGCCGAGGTCGTGGGCGATGAACAGATAGGACAGGCCGCGCCGCTCGCGCAGGTCCATCAGCAGGTTGATGACCTGGGCCTGGACGGAGACGTCCAGGGCGCTCACCGCCTCGTCGCAGACCAGCAGCTCGGGACCGAGCGACAGGGCGCGGGCGATGCTGATGCGCTGGCGCTGCCCGCCGGAGAACTCGTGGGGATAGCGGTGCAGGGCGCTCGCGTCCATGCCCACCTCGCGGAGCAGGCGCACGGCGACCTCCTCGCGGGGGCCGTCGAGCAGGCCGTGGAAGGCCATGCCCTCGGTGACGATGTCGAGCACCGTCATGCGCGGATTGAGGGAGGCGAAGGGGTCCTGGAAAACCATCTGCAGGCGCGGGCGCAGGGAGCGCATCCGCGCCTCGCCCAGGGCGAGCAGGTCCACCCCGTCGAACCAGATCGAGCCGCTGGTGGGCTTTTCCAGCCGGAGCACCGTCCGCCCCAGGGTGGTCTTGCCGCAGCCGGATTCGCCGACCAGCCCCAGCGTCTCGCCGCGCCGGATGGCGAGGCTCACGTCGTCCACCGCCTTCACCTGCCCCACCGTGCGCGCCAAAACCCCCCGTTTGATCGGGAACCAGGTGCGCAGGCCTTCGATGCGCAGCAGCGGCGTGTCGTTCGCTTGGGCTTCGCCCATGTGGCGGGGTCTCCGGGGATGGCGTGACGGGCGAAAGTGTAGGCTGGCGAAGGCCGGAAAGCAAGCGGTCAGTCGCTTCCGGAAGGGACAAGCAGGTCGAAAGGCAGCGTCCGGCAGGGCACGGCGACGGTTTTCCAGCCGCCTGCGGTCGGAATCTGGATGCGGGTTTCGCCCGCCAGGGTCAAGGTGTAGCCGGGGCCCTCGCGGCGCTCCGGGCCGGCGACGAGCGGAGTGCGCACCTGCTGTTCCCCGGCCCGCCCGGCCAGTTCGAGGCGGAGGGGGCCGAAGCGGGCGGCGGGGGGTTCGTCGGCCAGCAGGCGCATTCTGCCGCCGCGCGCGCGCTGGAGCGCCACCACCTGGCGCAGGCTGGCCGAGCGGGCATGGTTCGCCGGCACGACCAGAACCCGCGCCGGGTAGCGCCGGAGCAGCCAGGCGGCCCCGCCGACGGCCTGACGGCCGCCGGTGGTGAGGACCAACCCTTCGAGCCGGGCCTGGCCGTCCTGGTCGAGCCGGGCGGCAATTCGCTGCGCGCTCTCGGCCGTGCCCGGATTCACGACCACCGGCCCGCCGCCCGGCCCCCGCCCGACCAGCAGGGCCGGGGGCATGGTGTCCGCCCCGGCCAGAACCCAGTCTGCCGGCGGGCGGAGGCGGCCGGCCAGCGTGGGGAGAAGCAGGAGAAGCAGGGCGCCCGCCAGGATGAGACTGCGGTGCTTCTGCTCCCGGCGCAGGGCCGCGAACACGAGTCCGTAGTAGAGCAGCGTCGCCAGCGGCGGCAGGGGGCAAATCCGCCAACTGGCACCGGTTCCCCCGCCCATTCCGGCCAGGGCGCAGAGGCCCCGGGCCAATGTCTCCAGAACCCAGGCCAGTCCCCGTTCCCCCCAGTCCCAGCCCAGCGGGGCCAGCACGATCTTGGCGGCGGCGAAGCCGAGCAGCAGGGTGGCCAGCCCCATGACGCCCACATTCACCGCCAGACCGGCGGGAACGAACAGACCGTTGGCCTGCGCCATCATGCCCGCGCTGCCGAACCAGGCCAGCCCCGCCCCCGCCAGCCCGCGCGCCGGACGCAGCCGCCAGCGTTCCCAGCGATGGCGGCGGCGCGAGGGCGGCAGCCACCAGACCCGCTCCCCCAGCGTCGCCACGAATTCCGCGACCAGCGGCCAGCCCAGAATCAGCACCAGCACCACCAGAAAGGAGAAGAGAAAACCGGTTTCGAGCAGGGCCAGGGGACGGTGGAGCAGGGCCAGGACGGCGGCGGCGGCCACCGCGTTGACGGGCACGGGCGCCCGCCGCAGCATCCGCGCCGCCCACCAGCAGGAGAGCATCAGCCAGGCCCGCACGGCCGAAGCGGCCCCCCCGCACATGAACACATAGCCCCCCACCAGCGGCACCAGCAGCAGGCAGCGGATGCGGAGAGGCACGCCGAACGTGGCCAGCAGCCAACTCCCGAGCAGGGCGACGATCCCCACATGCAGGCCCGAAATGGCGAACACATGGATCGTGCCGCTGGCCAGGAAATCCGCCTGCGTTTCCGCCGGCAGGCGCTGGCGGTAGCCCAGGGCCATGGCCTGGACCACGGACCGGGCCGTCGCGTCCGCCATGCCCCGCCCCAGAGCCCCGGCCAGCCGGGCGCGCAGGGCATAGACGGAGGCCACGGCGGCGCGCCAGCCGCGCGGCGGGGCCGCGGCCATGCTTTCCGCCCCGACCTGGTCCGCGACCCCTTGTTTCCACTGGTGGCGCGCGTAGTCGAAAAGAGCGCCCGCAGGCGCGGCGGGGATGGGTTGCAGCGTGCCCGCCGCCTCGATTTCCGCCCCGTAGGGCGGCACTTCGGCACCGTAGGGCAGACGAAGCAGGACCGCGCCCCGGCAGGGACGCCACTCCCCGTCGGCCCAGGTCCGCAATTCAGTCAGACGGCACAGAACCTGGAAACCGCCCTCCCCTGCCGCCGCCGGGTTGGCGGCATGCCCGCGCAGCCAGACCCGGCAGATCGGGCGGGGCAGCAGCTCCGGATAGGTGCGCCAGGGCGCGGCCGCGTGCAGCACGGCCAGCGCCGCCCCGGCCGGCAGAAACAGCAGGAACCAGCGGTAGACGGCAGGCCGCAGAACCGCCAGCAGGCCCACAGAGGCAACCGCCGCGAGCGAACGGGCGAAGGGCAGGCCGCTGCGCGGCCCCAGGCCGAGCAGGATGCCGCAGACCAGCCACAGCGCGGCGACCAGCGCCGGGTAGACCGCGAAATCCGCCTGCGGCCATTTGCGCCGCCCGTCCTGCCGTTGCACTGCCACCGCTCTCTCTCCTCACGCTCCCCAGCCCCGGAACTACTGCCTCCCTGCCTCGGGGAAGACCGGCACGCAGTCGCGCAGAATCAGCACCTCGCCCATGAATCCCTGGACCCGGCCGCGCAGAACCAGATTCACGTTCGGGGCATCGGCCACGCTGTTCAGGTTCACCCGGTGCGCCTCGAAGGTATCCCGCCCGATTTCGCAGCGGATGCGCCGCCCGAATTGCACCAGCCCAATCAGACCGTCGCGCCGGACGGTGGAGGGACGGCCGGTGATCTGGATGACGACGCCGTTGTAGCGTTGCATGAATTTGGATTTCGAGAGAGCCTCGAGCTGGCGGCCGAGTTCGTCGGCCGTGATTTTCACTTCGCCGGCCGGGTCTTTGGGCAGGGCCACCGCCGCCTCACCGCCCGCGGCGGGAGGCTCCGCGGCGGGCTCGTCGCCCCCCTGGGCGGCGGCGGGCGCCCTGGGGCCGTCGGCCTCGGCGACCGTCTCCGGAGACAAGGCCTGCTGGAAGACGTCCCGGACCTCGGAGGCGCCGAGCGGCCGCTCGGCCCGGATTTGGGGCTTGAGATAGCGCACCATGTCCCGGGGCAGGGGGGACTGGGCGACGACCAGATCACCCTGCTCGTTGCGCTCGACGAGCATGCCGGTCTTGACCGTCCCGTCGATCAGCGTCAGATGGATGTCGGGGACCCAGAGCCGGCGGCTCTGCCGCAGAGTCTCGCCGGGAACGATGGTCGCCTTCCAGGGCAGAAAGGCGCCGCAGGGATGCTCGATGCGCAGCGCGCGCTCGCCCGCCAGCAGGTTGGGCAGACGGAGAATCCCCGTGCTGCCGGGGGCCGTCTGCTCGCCGGCGGTCAGGCCCATGGGAACGGCGTCCACCAGCACCTGGCAGCCCGGCGGCAGGGTCTCGATCTCGAGATTGCCCAGTTCCGGCTTCATGGCCACCCGCAGTTGCTCGCCGCGCACCCCGCTGATGGTGACCACCGCCCGCTGGGGCGGACAACCCGGCATGGCCAGGTTCAGGGCGATTTCGCCCGCAGGCAGATTCCGCAGCAGGGTCGGTGCCGTGCCCAGCCACTGGCTCCCCCGCCAGATGGAGACGCCGGGGGGGTCGGAGGTGACCAGCAGCGTGTTGGGCCGCTGGCGCATCTCGTAGGGGGCGGAGGAAATGACGTCCGGCACATGGATCAGCCGCTGGTGGTCCTCGTAGCCGTCCATTTTGAGGGTGATGCGATGGCGGCCCCTGGCCAGCCCCGCGACCAGGAGAGGGGTGGCGCCCCTTTCCTCGTCGTCGATGAACACGGTCGCCCCCTCGGGGATACTGCGCACCAGCACGATCTCGCTGGCCGCCGGATCACCCGGGGCGGCAGCCGCGGCGGCGGGCGCCGTCTCGGCGGCAGTCGGCGCCGCTATTGCCGCAGGCGGGACGACCGCCGTCTGGGCGGCGGGGGTTTCCTGCACCACCTGCGCCGCTTCCTGCCGGAGCAGCTCGTCGAGTTCCCGGTCGCTCAGCACCCGCGGCGGCGCCGCGCCTTCCCCGGCGGGCTCGCCCGTTTCCGCCGCCCCGGCCGCCACCGGCTCCCCGCCGTCCCCGGGACTCCGCAGGAGGTAGACCAGCACGCCGATCAGCAGGCACATGGCCACCAGCAGGGCGATGCGCCCGAGCGGCAGCGGCGATGATTCCGACGGATAGCCCGCCCCGCTCTCCCCGGCGGGGGGAAAGCCCTCCCCGGCCACCGCCGGCGGCGGATTGGCCGCAGCGGACGGCAGGATGGCCGCGAGCGGCGGCGCGGCATTCATGAACTCGACCCGCAGTTCCTGCTCGCAGATGGCGATGAGGTCGCCGTTCGCGAGAAGCCGCGGTCCCTCGATGCGCTGGCCGTTGACCCGGACCCCGTTGGTGCTGCCCAGGTCCTCGACGGTCCAGCCGTCCTCCGTGCGCTTGATCCGGCAATGGTGGCGGGATACTCCCTCGTCCTGGAGGACGAGCTGGTTATCCTTGCCCCGGCCAAGCATGAAGCCCGAGGGGTCCACATCGACAAGCCGATCGGCTTCCGGACCTTTGAGTATGCGCAGTTTCATCCAGGTCCCGCTCCGTCTGGATCGGTGGTGTAGAGGCACTATGTTGCCGGATTCGCAGGCCAACCTCGGAAACCATGACACACAACTACCTTCACTTCAAGCTGGCAGCCGCATCTCCCGCAGTCGATCTGCATTGCCACAGCACCCATTCCGACGGCACGCTCGCCCCGGCCGAACTGATTCGCCTGGCGGCGGAGCTGGGTTTGGCGGCGGTCGCCCTCACCGACCACGACACGGTGGCGGGACTGCCGGATTTCCTGGCGGCCCCCGCCCCCGCCCCGCTGAAGCGACTCGGCGGCGTCGAGCTGTCCTGCGAGGACGAAGGCCGGCGCATCCATGTCGTCGGCCTGGGCATCCGCTCCGAGGACGGAGAGCTGGAGGCCATGCTCGGGCAAGTGCGCGAATGGCGGCGGCGGCGCAACCGCGAAATGGCCGCCCGGCTCGTGGAACTGGGCCTGCTCGAGGACAGCCCGGACCTGGCCCGGCTGATCGAGCAGGTCGAGGTGCTCGGCAGGCCCCATCTGGCCGCCACCCTGGTCGCCGGGGGCAAATGCCGCACCATGCGCGAGGCCTTCTCCCGGTTTCTGGGCCGCGGCCGACCGGCCTACGTGCCCCGCCAGGTCTCGCCGCTCGACGAGGCGCTCCGGGTGGTGCGCGGGGCGGGCGGCGTCACGATCTGGGCCCATCCGCTGACCATGGGCAGCCTGACGGTGGCCAAGTTCCAGCGTCTGGCCGGCGACTACGCCGGGCGCGGGCTGGACGGGGTGGAAGCCTACTATTCGGAATTCAACCTCCACCAGACCCGCACGGTCGAGCGAGTCGCCGCGGAAGCGGGTCTGCTGCTCAGCGGGGGCAGCGACTTCCACGGCGAACACATTCCCGACATCGCCCTGGGCACCGGCCGCGGCACCCTGCGGGTGCCCGCCACCGTGCTGCCGCCCTTGCTCGAACGGATCGCCGCGCGCGGCGGAACGGTGCCGTCCTAGTCCTCGCTGTAGAGCATGGCGCCGCAGTTCTGGCAGGTCACCGGCATGCCCTTGAGCGCGTTCATGCGCAACTGGGCGGTGACGTTCATCCGGCAGCGGCCGCAGACCCCGTCCCGGACGGGAACCAGGACCGCCTGCCCGTTGCGCGAACGGCCGCTGGCGCGCAGGCGCTCGTAGCGCTGCGCCGCCTGCGCCTCCACCGCCGCCAGCGCGGGCTGGCGGATTTTGGCCATCTCGGCCAGAGCGTCCCGGCTGGCCGCCAGCCGCTTGTCCAGATCGCCCTGCACCTCCGCCACCCGCCGTTTGGTCACATCCAGCACGCGCTGGCACTCCGCCAGGTCGGCCCGCGCCTTCTCGATCCGGTCCATCACCTCCAGCTCCCGGTCCTCGATCTGGGAAACCTGATGGTCGTACTGCTCGATCTGGTGCATGGCCGCGCGATACTCTTCGTTGTTCTTGATCATCGCGGACTTGGACTGGATGCCCGCCTTCTTGCTCTTCAGGGCCTCCACGTCAAGCTCGATGGTCTTCAGTTCCTTCTCGAACGTCAGGACCGCCTCGCGGGCGGCGGCCAGGCGCTGCTCGTCGCTGCGCCTCAGTTCCTCCGCGGCGGCCTTGTCGCCGGGAACGGAGTCGAACTGGGCTTGGAGCTTGGCCATGCGGATGTCGATTCGCTGTACTTCGAGAAGATTTTCCACCCAGTTGTGCATCCAGCCGGTATCCTTTGCTTGGCCAAGAGCCTGCGGAAAGACGCCGCCCGCCGGAACGGCGCGCGGGCGGACAGCATGGGAAGCTAATGCCGCAACGCCGTTTTTCCAGTTGCCCGGCCCAGCCCCGCCGCACCTCCGGGCCGAGGGCCTTGCCAATCGGGGACAAACAGGATAGTATATTCACCCAGCGTATGTGCCGAGGCCACGAGAACATCCTCGAATCGATCCAGCAGGGGTATCGGCTTGCCTCCTCCCATCACCGGCAGAAAAATCCCGTTCTCCCCCGGCATTCTGGCCCTGGCGGGAGCGGCCCTTCTGACGCTTGTCGGCTGGAGCCATTTCGCGCTGCTGCGCGAGGGGCAGGCCCGTCAGGAACTGGCCCGCCGCCATTTCCGGCTCGCGGTCGAACACCAGGCCGGACAGGTGGGCTCGATCCTCCGGGAG
>LVAZ01000122.1 GCA_001603055.1 Victivallales bacterium Lenti_02 | reverse complement strand
GAAAAGCGCAAACCGATGCGCCAGAGCAGGCAGCAACCATTAGGTTGACGCGTATGCCCTTCAGGGCTCATGGTCACGGGGATCATTTCCCAGGGCGTTGCCCTGGGCTGTCTTGTTTTGCCCCTTCGGGGCGGCCGAGCAACCGCAAGTGGAGCCCGCTGCAATACCGGCGTTCAGCTTGCGCCCTCTTGTGCTTCCGTACCCAAGGTTTCGAGGATGCAACCCGCTCCGAAGGGGCAAGCCAAACGGGCCACGCCCACCCAGCAGTTCTTCGCCACGGTGCGGGACCTCACCTATAACGCACAGGGCATACGATCCCCCCCTACTCCGGGATGGTGTCGACGAGCTGGCGGATGAGGTCGTCGCTGGTGACGCCCTCGGCGTCGGCGTGGAAGTTGGTGATGACGCGGTGGCGGAGGACGGGCATGGCGAGGGCGCGCACATCCTCGCAGGCCACGTTGCAGCGGCCCTGGAGCAGGGCGCGCGCCTTCCCGGCCAGGATCAGCGCCTGCGAGGCCCGGCTGCCCGCGCCCCATTTCACCTTCTCGCGCACGAAGGCGGGGGCCAGCTCGCTGCCGGGACGGGTCGCGCTCGACAGCCGCACCGCGTAGGAGATCACGTTGTCGGAGACGGGCACCGCCCGCACCAGCTTCTGGATGTCGAGGATTTCCTCGGCGGAGAAGGCCACGTCGAGGCTCGGCTCCTCCGGCGCGGTGGTCGCCCGCACCATCCGCTCCTCGTCCGCCGTGCCGAGATAGGGCATGACCACGTTGATCAGGAAGCGGTCGAGCTGGGCCTCGGGCAGGGGGTAGGTGCCCTCGAGTTCGATGGGGTTCTGGGTGGCGAGGACGAAGAAGGGCTCCTCGAGGTGGTAGGTGTGGCCGCCGGCGGTCACATGGCGCTCCCCCATCGCCTCGAGCAGGGCGGCCTGGGTCTTCGGCGGCGTCCGGTTGATCTCGTCCGCCAGGAGAATGTTGGCGAAGACGGGGCCGCGCACGAAGCGGAACTCGCGCCGCCCGGTGTGCGGGTCCTCCTCCATCACCTCGGTGCCGAAAATGTCCGCGGGCATGAGGTCGGGGGTGAACTGGATGCGTTTGAAGGAGAGCGAGAACATCCGGGCGATGCTCTTCACCAGCAGGGTTTTGCCCAGGCCGGGGACGCCGACCAGCAGGCAGTGCCCTTTGGCCAGCAGCGTCACGATGATCTGCTCGATGGCCTCGTCCTGCCCGATGATCACTTTGTGCAGCTCGCCCATCATGCGCTGGGACGCCGCCGCGATCCGGGCCACGGCTTCTTCGCCGGAAATCTGGGTCATGCCAAGCCTCGTCAGTTGTTCGGGTTGAGTGAGTTGGAGGAAGACAGCCCCCCCCGGGCGGCCAGCCACGCCTGCAATTCCTCCACGGCCGGATACTCCTCGGGCTCCCAGCGCCACCAGGGAACCGCAGCCTGACGCTCCAGCATCTGCGTGTAGGCCTGCCGCACTGCCGGCACATCCCCCCGGCGGCGCATCAGGCGGGTTTCCTCCAGCCACAAACCGCGCAACTCGCGCGACAGTTCCGGAGAATGCCGACCGTGCCGGGCCGCCAACATGGCGGACAGAGACATCTGCAAACGTTGCCCGATAAAGTACTGCTCCATTTCCTGCCGTCCCAGGAACTCGCCGATTTTCTTCCGGGCTTCGGCATCCTCGTCCGTCGTCCGCGCCAGACGCTGGTGAATCCAGGCCGTCACCAACTGGGCATGCTGATACTCCTGCCGGGCCCCGGCCACCTCCCGTTCGAGAATCTGGAAATAGTTCCGCTCGTGGTAGTACCGGATGCCGCCCAGCAACGCCAGCAGCAGGCCGATGCCACCCAGCGTCAGCAGCACCGCCACCACCGAACGGTGCCGGCGACGCCAGCGGCGCAGACGCGAAATCGGCCCGGCGTGGAAGGCGCCCACCGCCCGGTGCCCGAGATAGGCGTACAAATCCGCCGCCAGGGCGTTCGCGTCCGCATAGCGGTCGCCGGGACGGAAGGCCAGGGCCTTTTCGCAGATGGCGGCCAGCTCGGGCGGCACCCGCTCGACCTGATTCTCCCGCGCGGCGGCCAGCACCGGCAGCAGTTTGTTTTCCGGTTCGTGCAGCGGGGCGGTCCCGGTGAGAATCTCGTAGAGAATCACGCCCAGCGAAAACACATCCGAGGCCGGGGACAGCTCGTGCAACCTGCCCCGCGCCTGTTCCGGCGGCATGAAACCCGGGGTTCCGGCCAGCCGCGCGGGCTCGCCGCCGGCAGGCGGCGCGGCTGGCAGTTCGGCCAAGCGCTTCGCCGCGCCCCAGTCGAGCACCATGGTCTCGCCGTGCTCGCCGATCATGATATTCGTGGGCTTCAAGTCCAGATGCAGCACGCCCCGGTCATGCGCATAGCCCACCGTCTCGCACACCCGCAGCAGGATTTGCAGCCACTGAGCCGCCAGCACCTCGCGCCCGGGCATGCCCCGCGCCCGTCCCCGCGACAATTGTTCGCGCAACGTGGTCCCCCGCAGTACCGGCATAGTGAAGAAATGCCGCCCGCCCGGAACGTGCCCCAGATCGTACACCGGCACCACGCCCGGGTGTTCGAGCCCCGCCGTGATCCGCACTTCCCGCAGAAACCGCTCACGCGCCGCCGGATCGTCCCGTCCCGCCACCAGAATCTTCACCGCGACTTCGCGCTGCAATTCCCGGTCGTAGGCCAGCAGCACCCGGCTCACCCCCCCGGTGCCGATCTCGTTGCGGTGCTCCAGCCGCCCCCCCGTCGCCTCCTTCAGATCGAAATCCAGCGCCTCCTTCGGCGACCAGAGACCCGGCAATCCCGGATCGGTCAGTTCCGCGCCGGAACCGGTTGGCGCCCCGCTGGCGGGCGGAATCGGATTCGAGGGGGGAGAACGCATGGCAAACGCCGCCTTTCCTTTTCTCTACCATAACCAGAAACACCACCCGATGCGAGCCAGGCAAGCCTTTCCCGTCTGGAATCCGGCGCTTCCGGGTCTAGCTTTCCCGCTAGCACAATCCACCATGCGAGACGGCACATGCGAGTCATCGAACCCCATATCCACATGATCGCCCGGACCACGGCGGACTACGAGCGCATGGCGCTCATGCACACGGTCGCCTGCTGCGAGCCGGCCTTCTGGGCGGGCTACGACCGCCAGTCGGCGGCCGCCTTCTACGACTACTTCCACCACATCACCAGCTTCGAGCCCACCCGCGCCGCCCAGTACCTCATCGACCACTACGCCTACGTCTGCATGAATCCCAAGGAGGCGGACAGTCTGCCCCTCGCCCGCGAGGTCATCTCCTTCCTGCCCGAGTTCCTCGACCGGCCCAATGTCCTGGGCATCGGCGAAATCGGCCTCAACAAGAACACGAAGAACGAACTTACCGCCTTCGAGGAGCAGCTCGATCTGGCCATCGCCCGCAACCTGCTGGTCTGGATTCACACCCCCCATCTGGACGACAAGCTCAAGGGCACGCGCCTGATGCTCGACGCCCTGCGCAACCGGCCCGACGCCAAGCCCGGCCTGATCTGCTTCGACCATGCCGAGGAGCATACCATCGGCCCGGTCCGCGACGCCGGCTTCTGGGCCGCCATGACCATCTACCCGATCACCAAGAACTCGCCGCCCCGCGTGGTGGACGCCCTCGAACGCTTCGGCCCCGAGCGGCTGCTGGTGGACGCCTCCGGCGACTGGGGCCCCTCCGATCCGGGCACCCTCCACCAGGCCATCTTCGAAATGCGGCGGCGCGGCCACGCCGACGATGTGGTCGAGGGGGTCTTCTACGACAACCCCTGCCGCTTCCTCGGCCAATGCCCGAAATTCAAGCACCAGCCGCGAAAGGGCGGGGAATGAACGCCTCGCGCAAGGTGGCGGGAATGGACCTGCGGGCCTGGCTGCAACTGGTCCGCCTGCCCAATCTCCTGTCCGTGCCGGGCGACCCCTGGGCCGGGCTGGCCCTGGCCAGCATGGCGAACGGGAAAGAGCCCGCGCCGCTGGCCTTCATCCTGTCCGGGCTGGCCTCGCTCTGCCTCTATGCGGCGGGTTTGATTCTGAACGATCTCCACGACGAGGCGGCGGACCGCGTCCACCGGCCCGAGCGGCCCCTGCCCTCGGGCCGCGTGCCCCGGCTCGCCGCCGCCCGGCTCGGCGCCGCCCTCGGCACCCTGGGCGTGGTGCTGGCCCTGCCCCTGGGCCGGGTCGCCTTCCTGACCGTGCTCCTGCTGGCGGCGTTGGTGGCCGCCTACAATCTCCAGTTCAAGGGGCATCGGCTGAACGCCTCGGTCTGCATGGGGCTCTGCCGGGGGTTCAGCCTGCTGCTCGGCGCGGCGGCGGCGGGCTTCGGCTTCGCCCCCCTCGCGGCGGCGGCGGGACTCGCCGTCTCCATCGGCGCGGTCACCTGGATGGCCGCAGGCGAGAACCACACGCAGACGTTCGGGCGCATCCCCCTCGTCCCCGCCGGGGCCTTCGGAGCGGGCGGCACACTCGCCGCCCTGGCCCTGGTCCGGCCCGCCCCCCTCGCCTCCTGGCTGGTCGGGGTCGCCCTCGTCGTCTGGACCGTCCATCGCCTCCGGCTGCACGGCCGGAACCTGATCGGGAAACCGATCCCCCCCGCGACCATGCAGCCCGCCGTCGGCGGCTACATCCGCCAGCTCATTCCCTGGCAGGCCGGGCTCCTCGCCGTGGCCGCCTGCCCGCTCCTCGCCGTCGGCCTTCTCGCCCTCGCCCCCCTCGCCCGGAAACTGGCCCGGCACTACGCGGAGAGCTGAAAAGACCTTCAGGCCGGAAGAACCTCGAAACAGTCGTCCTCGGCTATGTCCGGAACGCCGACCACCAGCACCCGCATCCGGCCGCGCGCGCCGTGGACGACCCCCGGCGGAATGTGGACCAGCGAGCCCTTGGCGACGGCCTGCTCCTGCCCGCCGAGCAGAACGCTGCCGCTCCCTTCGAGCACGTAGTACAGCTCGGTGGAGCGCCGATGGAAATGGAGCTTGGCCCCGTCGATGTCCACGGCATGGACCCAGGCGGCCGGCCCGAGAGGCGCGTCCTCCCGGCCGATCAACCGCTCGCGCCAGCCGCAGGCGCTCCGCTCGCGCGGGGTGTGTCCTTCGTGACGGACCAGCAACGGCCCGGAGGGGATTCCATCGTTCATGCCGGCTCCGTTTCGCCGCACAGGCTTTTCCCCATCGGATAGTGGGGAATGGTCACTTCGCAAAACTCGGGTCCCTCGACGCGATAGCCGAGGCGTTCGTAGAAACCGACCGCCGCGGCGCGGGCATGGAGAACCAGCCGCCGGTAGCCGCGACGGCGGGCGATGCCTTCCGCGAAAACCACCAGGCCGGAGCCGAAACCCCGCCCCCGGCAGTCCGCCCGCACCGCCATCTGCCGCAACCGGATGTCCCCCTCGCCGAGCGGCTGCAGCACCAGGCAGCCCACGATCCCCCCGCCCCATTCGCAGACCAGGTGGAAACT
>LVAZ01000623.1 GCA_001603055.1 Victivallales bacterium Lenti_02 | reverse complement strand
GGTGGACACCTACGTGCTGCGCCTGGCGCTCTACCTGCTCGGCGTGGGCTTCGGCATTCTCATCTATTTCCTGCCCCGGTTCTGGCCGAAGGGCGGCATCCGTCCGAGCTTTCTGGCGGGGCTGGAACGGGACGATCCCCTGGGGCGGCGGTAGCCGCTACGGCGTCTCCTCCGCCGGTTCGGCGGGACGGGGGGATATGTCCTCGACGGCGATGGCCGGCGGCTGGTTTTTCCCCAGCAGGCGGCGGGGAAGGGTGCGCCAGCGGGCTCTGCCGGCGGCTTGCTGCAGCTCGGGGAGTTTGGCGTGGGCGGCGGCATGGCCCGCCCGGTAGGCGTCCTCGGAACGGGACACCTCCATCCACTCGATGCCCGCCACGTTGGGTTCGATGAGCAGGTCGGCGAGGGCGCGGTTCCGCTGGCGGAGGTCCTCGGCGCGGAGGTCGGAGACGCGCTGCTGGATGCCCGCCGCATGGCGCGGCGCTCCCGGTTCGGGGGGCTGGCCGATGTCCACCGCCACCAGAAATTCCGCGCCGAGCAGGCGGGCGACTTCGCAGGGCAGCAGATCGAGGGCGCAGCCGTCCACCAGCATGCGCCCGGCGTCCATGACCGGTTCGAAGACGCCGGGAATCGCCCCGCTGGCGGCGACGGCGGCGGCGACGCTGCCGGCGCCCAGCACGACGCGCCGGTTGGCGACCAGATCGCAGGCGACCGCGTAGAAGGGAATGGCCAGTTCGGCAAAGGTGCCCGGCCCGATCATTCCCTGGGCCAGATGGTCGAGAATATGATTCGTGACCAGCGCGGGCCGCATGGCCTGGCGGTGGTAGAGGAGCAGTTGCTTGGCCTGGCGGATGCGCTCGCGCACCTTGGCGCCGAAGCCATGCTCGACCGGGTCGGTGAGGATTTTGAAGCGCTGTTCCAGGCGGAGCAGCGGTCCGTGGGCCACGCGGCGCATGGCCTTGGCGCGCAGCTCTTCGGCGCGGGGATTGGCCGCGTAGGCACCGCCGGCGATGGCGCCGGCGCTGGTGCCGACGATGAAGTCGGGCCGGAATCCGCCTTCCTCGAGGGCGGCGAGGGCGCCGATGTGGGCCAGGCCCCGCGCACCGCCTCCGCCCAGCACAAGAGCGGTGCGCACGGGGCGGGGAAAACGGCTCATAGCTCGTCTTCGTCGATGTCGTAGCCGATCTGGAAGGTGCTGGTGATGCGCTGGATTTCCTCGATGGAGGTGAGCCCCAGCGCCACCTTTTCCCAGCCGTCGTCGCGCAGGGTGCGCATGCCGCGCTCGATGGCGGCCTTGCGCAGCTCGCCGGTGGCGCGGTGGGCGGCGACCATGTCCTGGAGTTCCTCGTCGAGGAGGAAGAACTCGTAGATGGCCACGCGGCCCCGGTAGCCGGTATGGTTGCATTCGAGGCAGCCTTCGCCCTTCCAGGCCTGGACGTCCTCGGGGGGGATGCCCATGATGTCGGCGATCTCGGCCCGCACCCGGCGGGTGATCTCGCGGTCCTCGGTCTTGCAGTGGGGGCAGATGCGGCGCACCAGCCGCTGGGCGAGGGCGGCGCTGAGGGCGGCGGCCACCAGATAGGGCTCGATGCCCATGTTCACCAGCCGGTTCACCGCGCCCACCGAGTCGTTGGTGTGCAGGGTGCTGAGCACCAGATGGCCGGTGAGGGCGGACTGGATGGCGATGTCGGCCGTCTCGTTGTCGCGGATTTCGCCGACCAGAATGATGTCGGGGTCGTGGCGGAGGATGGAGCGGAGGGCGGCGGCGAAGGTGAGGCCGATCTCGGCGTGCATCTGAATCTGGCTGGTGCCCTCGAGTTCGTACTCGACCGGGTTTTCCACGGTGATGATCTTGCGCTCGGGATTGGAGTCCCGGACCTGGGCGAGGGCGGCGTAGAGGGTGGTGGTTTTGCCGCTGCCGGTGGGGCCGGTGACCAGCAGGATGCCGTGGGGGAGGTTGACGAGCTGCTTGAGGATGGCGTGCTGCCGCTTGTTGAGGCCGAGCTGGCTCATTTCCAGGAAGATGGAGCTGCGATTGAGGATACGCAGGCAGATGGTCTCGCCGAAGCGGGTGGGCATGATGGAGACGCGGAGGTCGGCGAAGTCGCCGCCGATGTTGACGCGGATACGGCCGTCGTGGGGGAGGCGCTTCTCGGCGATGTTGAGCTTCGCCATGATCTTGAGGCGGGAGACGATGGCGTCGTGGAGTTCGACCATGCCGGCCGGGGTGGGAATCTCGCGGAGCATGCCGTCGATGCGGTAGCGGAGGCGGATGTTCTCGCGGAAGGGCTCGATGTGGATGTCGGTGGTCCCCAGCTCCATGGCCTCGAAGATGATCTCGTTCACCAGATTGATGATGGAGGCTTCGTCGGTGGCGTTGGCGGCGCCGAGCTGTTCGGTCTGGCTGTCGTCGAAGGCGCCCTTGCCCTCGTAGAGACGGTTGCCCTGGCGCTCCTTGCGGATTTGCTGGACCTTCTCGGCCCCGAGTCCGTAGATGCGCTTGAGGACGGCGTTGATCTCGCCGGGGGTGCTCAGCACCGGTTCGAGCCGGAGACCGAGGACGAGGCGGAGGTTTTCGCGGTCGCGGAGGGAGGGCGGGTTGAAGAAAGCCGCGCGCAGGGTGCCCCGGTTGATGGCCAGGGGCACCAGATTGTAGTGCAGGGCCACCTTGGCGGGAACCTTCTGGGTGGCCTCCTCGCTGATCTCCTCCTTGGCCAGGATGACGAAGGGCAGCCCGTTGCATTCGCTGAGCGCCCGGTAGACGACTTCCTGGTTGGCGTAGCCGAGATCAAGGACGGCCTGGTGGCTGGCGACGGCGGCCCGGCGCATGCGGCGGCGGGCCTGCTCGGCCTGTTCCTCGGTGATGTGTCCCTGCGCGATGAGAATGGAAAGGACGTCGCCCCCGTTGCCGCCCATGGTTACCAGCGTGTTCTGTGGATTCATTCGAGCTCGATCTTCCTTCTGCCGCCTTTGGGAATTCGCTGCGTGTTGCCTTTGGGGCCGAGCACTTCGAGGCTATCCGGGGTGAATTCCTTGATCTCGATGCCGTCGATCTTCCGCCCCACGGTCAACTGCTCCAGGGAGGTGCGTTTGGCGATCGGATCGGTCACGGTCATGAAGGCGACGGTCTGCCCCGAGGCGGTCTCCATGTATCCCCGGTAGGTGAGAACCCGGGCGGGGACCGGCGCGGCGGGTTTGGGCGGCTCGGGCGGGGGCTGGACTGGCGGAGGCTGGTTGACTGCCGCCACCGGCGGCGGCGTCGGAGTTGGGGCGGGGGT
>LVAZ01000121.1:20154-21309 GCA_001603055.1 Victivallales bacterium Lenti_02 | reverse complement strand
CTCCCAGCGCCAGGCGTGGAACTCCACCCATTCCTGGCGGCGGGAGCGCCAAATCCAGTCGCCGCGCCGGTTCCGCATGTCGCAACTGTCGTCCCCCAGCCCGGCGCGGAGTTCCGCCGGAATGGGGATTGCGGCATGGTCGGCGAACTGGCCGAACATGTCGGCGGAGAAGTCGCCGTAGTAGAGGGTCGAGGGCGACGGGCAGAAGTTGTCCGCCACCTGGAGGCCCGCGAACCCGTAGTCCGTGAGCGTTTCGCCGAGCCGGTCGGCGAAGAAGTCCTCGTAGTAGGTGCCGTCGGCCAGGCGTTTCAGCACATGATAGCCCCAGGCGGTTCCGCGCAGGGCGAAGCGGATTTCGGGATGCTCGGCGATCCACTCGTCATGCCAGCGGTTGCCGAGATCGACCCCCATGATGCCGAGGTAGGGCTCGACGCCTGCCGCCCGCAGATGCCCGATCAGGGCTCTCAGGTCATAGTTGGTCCACTCCTGGCGGCAGCGCTCGGCATTGCGCGGACTGCCGTAGTAGGAGCAGTTGTCCGGGGGCAGGACGCGCTCGGTCGCCATGCCCCGGTGCTGGTTCACAATGTCGGGATGGAACAGGAAGGCCGACACTCCGTCCGGGGTGAAGGACATCCGATCAAGCAGTTCGCCCACCCCCTTGTCGGGCGCGTCGCGGTCGAAACCGATCATCGGCATCCAGAGGTGAATCTCGCCGTTCATTGCCGTTGCTCCTTCCGCTACGGCTTCTCCTTGTCCAGGCATTTGGTGCGGATGCTGGCGACCAGGCCGCGGATTTCGCGGAAGGGCGAGGTGACGGGGAGTTCCCCGGCATCGCCGGTGCTGATGGCGCGGGTGCAGGCCTGGACCGCGAGAGACAGGTTGCGATGGATGGTGAAGCTGAGCACCAGCAGCACGGCGAGGGTCAGGGCCAGCAGCCAGGCGGTCAGCCGCTGCAAGTGGCGGACCTGGTCCGCCAGTTCGCCGACCAACCCGTCCAGATTCAGGTAGGCGCTGGTGCCCATGCTTTGCGCAACATCGTCGAGGATGCCCTCGATTTGCTGCCAGGTCCGCTCGATTTCCGCCGTCGCGAGCCGGTATTCGCGCCGATGGTTCTCGGCGTCCGCGAGCAGGTCCGCGAGATTGGCGGGGAGGGGG
>LVAZ01000121.1:0-20148 GCA_001603055.1 Victivallales bacterium Lenti_02 | reverse complement strand
GCAGGGCGTCGAGCCGCTGCCGGAGTTCGGAATCCGCCGGGACGCCGGCCCGGAGGAGGGCGAGCTGGGCGAGCCGACTGTCGCCGTGGCCCCTCCGTTCGTCCCGCCGCCGGTGCAGCTCGTTCAGGCGCTCGGCCAACTGCGCCGCCTGGCGCAGGCGGGCGCCGTTGCCGAGGGCGCGCGAGGGCGAGGCGTTCAGGGCCATCACCTGGACGGCCAGCAGGGCCTGGCGGCGGGTCTCCGGGTCGTCGGCATGGCGGACCACGGCCGCGAAGCGGTGCAGATGCTCGGCGCTCACCGCGTCCTGCTGCTGGCGCATGACCTCGGGCAGATAGGAATGCCGGGTGGTCTCCACCGCCTGCCGGATTTGGTCGAGGCAGGACACGACGAAATGCGAGACCGCCACCAGATAGAGGCTCAAGGCCCCGTAGAACAGGATCAGGCTGGGGTTTCGCCGGGACGGGGGCAGGGGCAAGGAGGGCGGGGATGCCTCGTTGGTCTGCATGGTTGCCTTCTCACTCGATGTCGAAGGGGAAATAGCGGTGGTGGATTTGCCGGAGACTGCCGTTCATCTGCAAGTCCCGCAGGGCGGCATCCAGGGAATGGCGCAGTTCACCGGTCCCCTTGCGGACCGCGAAGCAGACGGCGCTGGGATGGCGGTTGGAGACCGGCATTGGCAGGAGGGCAAGTCCCTGGTCCGGACGGCTGCCGAGGAAGTGGTGGGCGGAGAGGACATCGGCCAGCACGGCATCGCAGCGGCCTTCGGCAAGGTCGGCGGCGAGATGGTCCCAGTCGTCGGCTTCCGCGATCGGTTCGCCCGCGCCCAGATTTTTCAGCAGGGCGTTGCCGTGGGCGGTTCCCGCCAGCAGACGGAGACGGACGGAATCGGGCAGTCCTTCCGCGAACCGGCCCCTGGCATGTCCGGGCACCACCAGAACCCCGCGGGAACGGTAATGGGGCACGGTGAAGTCCAGGGAATGCTCGTGCTCCGAACCCGGGCCGAGCGCGGCCATCAGCACATCCCCCTCGCCCCGCAGAAAACGCTCCGCGATGTCCCGCTGCGGGATGGCGACCAGGCTGCATTCGACGCCCAGGTGCAGGGCCAGGGCCCGCGCCGTGTCCGCGTCCAGGCCGACGGGGTCGCCGCCTGCGGGGGGCAGGGAGGAAAAGGGGGGGCAGTCGGCGCGCAGGAGAAAGCGCAGCCGCCGCCGTTCGCCGAGGGGGAGGCCCGGGGCGACCCAGCCCTGCACCACCGCCCGTCGGCCGCTGGGCAGGGGCCGGGCTGGCTGGCGATGCAGGATGGCCGTAATCGCCGCCGATACCACCACGAGGATGAGGGCAAGCGAGAGATTGGCGAGTCGTTGCTTCATGGCGGCTGGGGACCGGGGAGGGGGGAGCGGCGGCTAGTCGAGCCCCCGGATCGCCGGCAGTTTGCCGGGCAGAATGACCTCGATTGGCTCCTTGGGCTCGGGTTGGGCCTGGTGGCCACCGTCGCCGTGCGTGTGGTCGCCGGAGCAGGTGGTCGCGCCGGAGCCGCAGGCGGCGGTCTGGAGCTGGTAGATGGGTTCCCCGGGTGGGCCATAGTGCTCGGTGTAGACCAGAGTGAGAGCCTCGCCCACGTCGCCGATCCGGTAGTTCGTGGGTTCGGTGCCGACCAGATTCACCTTCCGGGTTTTTCCGTCCTTGACCAGTGAGAAGTCGGTTTTGCCGTTGATCACGATGGCGGCGCAGACCTGGCCCACCATTCGGTTGAGCTGGTCGTTCGAGAATTCCTCCATGGCCTTGAACACGACCCGGAACTCGTCGGGCCGGAGGGTGGCCACGTCGCTCAGGAGCTTGGCGACGCCGGAATGGCAGTCCGAGCCGGCAGGCAGAATGGCCAGAATCTGCACCTTGGCGGTTTCCGAGCCGACGGGGTCGATGCCCAGGGAGACGGGTGGTTTGGACTGCCCCGTCAGGCTTGCCATCACGCCTTCGCCTCCCCGGCGGCGGGAATGGATGACGAGGGCGGCCGTCAGAGCCGCGGCCAGGACCAGCACCATGCCGGCGAGATGGAGCACCAACCGGAGGCGGCGGGCGCGCAGCAGGGCGAAGCGGGCTTCGGCGCTGGCGAAGCTGATGTCCGAAATCTCGCTTTCGGGGATATCCAGCCGTTCGTCTTCGATACCCGGGGTCATGGTCCTATTTCCCTCCGAGAGTTCCTGCGGGCGCGGCCCCGCCCGGGAAGGGGCGGGCCACCCGCGGATAGGCGGAGACGACCCGGAGGAGCGGGGCCGCAGCCGTCTCGGCCGCTTTGCGGTCGTTGGCGTTGGGGGGCGCGGGAACGGCGAGAATGTCCTGGCCGCGCGTCCGGAGCACGAGGGTGCCGGGCTCCTTGGCGGCGATTGCGAATTCCTCCTGGATCAGAGGTTTCTCCCTGGCCAGCCGGTTGAGCGCCTCGGCGGCGGCCTGGATGGGGGGCGCGTCGGTGCCGGAGTAGGTGGCCAGGTCGCCGATCACCAGGGTGGTGGTCTCCCCGTCGGCGCAGGTGGTCGCCGGGGGCGGCAGCCGGTCCTCGTCGGCCACGCCCTCGATTTTCTGGCGGACGGCGGTTGCCAGTTCCTCGTGCAGCCAGAAGAAGCCGGCCGGTTTCAGGAAGGCGACTTTGAGGGGGACGCCGCGGAAGACGATCTCGCATTCGGCGGCGCCGTCGAGGCGGATGCCCATGCAGTTCATGCCGTCGGCCTTCAGCCGCCCCATGCCTTCCGGGGTGCCGAAATCGACGATTTCGAGGGCGACCTTGCCGCCGTGGGTTTTGGCGAGTTTGGCCAGGAAGTCCTCGGTGTGCCGCTGGCAGCCGCTCTGCACCTGGATGTAGGCGGTGATCTTCAGCGGTTCGGCGGCGGCGGCGAGCCCGAGACAAAGGACGAGGGCGAGGGGGCGGAGCATGTCAGTTTACCTCCAGGGTGGACGAGACGAGGCGCCCGTCCACAAGATGGACCCGGTGGCGGCAGCGTCCGGCGATGGCGGGGTCGTGGGTGGAGAGGATGACGGAGCGGTGGGCGCCCCCGCCCAGCTCGAAGAGCAGGTCGAGGATGGTGCCCGCATTGGCCTGGTCGAGGTTGCCGGTGGGTTCGTCGGCCAGAATCAGGGTGGGTTCGCCGATCAGGGCGCGGGCCAGGCCGACCCGCTGCTGCTCCCCGCCGCTGAGTTCGCCGGGCAGATGGTGGATGCGTTTGGCCAGGCCGACCCGCTCGATCCAGTGCAGGGCCAGGGCCTTGAGTTCGAGCAGGTCGGGGCTGGTGGGCACCAGGGGCATCATCACATTCTCCCACACGGAGAGGGTGGGGAGGAGATGGTAGTTCTGGAAGACGAAGCCGATGTTCTCGCGCCGGAAGTCGGCCCGCTGGTCCTCGTTCATGGCGGTGACGTCCCGGCCGAGCACCTCGATGCGCCCCGCGCTGGCCGGGTCGAGGCCGGCGGCCAGGGCCAGCAGCGTGCTTTTGCCCGAGCCCGAGGCCCCGGTGATGGCCAGGGAGCAACCGGCCGGAACCCGCAGCGAGACCCCGTCCAGAGCCCGCACCGTCCCGTCCGCGCGGGGATAGACGCGGCTCACGTTTTCCAGGAGAATGGCGGTGTCGTTGCTCATGCGTTTCCTGCGGGACTAGGGTTGGCGGAGGGATTCCATGGGCGGGCGCGCGGCGGCGTGCCGTCCGGCCAGCAGGCCGGTGAGCACGGCCAGCGCGATGGTCAGGCCCAGGCTGACCAGGATGCCGGCGGCGTTTACCCTCGGCAGCAGGTTCAGTTGCAGGGCCGCCTCGGTGGTCGAGCAGGGGGGATAGGAATTGAAGGCGGAAGGCAGGCTGAGGACGAGCCGGGAGCAGATGGCGTAGGTGAGGGCGTAGCCGAGAATCACCCCCGGCACCGCGCCGAGCACTCCCTGGATGGCCATTTCGTAGCCGAGCAGGCGGACGATGTGGCCTTTCCGCCAGCCCACGCCGCGCATGATGCCGATCTCGACCACCCGCTCGCGCACCGAGGCCAGGGCGGCGCGGACCATGAGCAGAGCCCCCACCACGAGGATGAGGACCACGAAGACGCCGGTGCCGTTGGCGGTGAGGGCGGCGGCGCGGCTCACTTTGCTCGGCAGCGAGTCCTTGCTGCTCACGTCGCAGCCTTCCCCGATGATCGCCTCGATCCGGTTGGTCACGGCCTGGATGTCCGCTCCGGGCGCGGTGGTGATGAAGAGATAGTCGAACACCTCGCCCTCGCCCAGCATCTCCTGCACGGTGGCCAGGTTCACATAGGCTTCGGCACCCGAGATCACGGCCACTCCCGCGACCCGGAGAAGCCCGACGACCTCGAATTCGCGGGGGCCGAGGAAGACCCGGTCCCCGAGGTCCACCCCCGCCTTGGCGGCGTAGTTCAGATCGAGCACCGCCTCGTCCTGCTCGGGGTCGAAGAGGCGGCCCCTCTCCAGCAGGCAGCAGCGTTCGCCCTCCTGATACTGGCGGAGGGGGCTGCTTTTGATTTTCTGGGGGTCGATGCCGGTGACCACGGTGGGCTGGCCGGCGTGGAAGGCCCAGACCACCAGGGAACCGGTGACCCCCGCGACGCCGTCGACCTGCGCCACCTGGTCCAGTTCGTCCCGGGTGATCGCCCCCAGGTCCTTGGGGCGCTTGACCTCGGCGAAGGCGCAGGGCTCGACGATGCGCGTCACCACCAGATCGGCCCCGGTCACCTTGAGGGGTTCGCCGGTCGCTTCGCGGATGGCTTCGCCCATGCTCTGGCCGGCGGAGAGAAGCAGGGCGACCAGGAGAAAGCCGACGATGCAAAGCACCGCCCGCCCCCGGCGGCGGGAAATCTCTTTCCAGGCAAAACTGAACATGGGCGGACACCTTGTTGGTTCAAACTGTCACGGCCAATGTACCCCAACCGCAGGGAGCCGCAAGGGACTATGAAAACGAGAAAGGCCCGGGAGTTGCATGCTCCCGGGCCCGGGCGGGGAAAAAACGGGGGGGAAGGTCCCCGGCTAGCCGTTCTTGCGCTCGAACTCCTGCATGAAGGAGACGAGGGCCTCGACGCCTTCGACGGGCATGGCGTTGTAGATGCTGGCCCGGAAACCGCCGACCGAGCGGTGGCCCTTGAGGCCGACGAGGCCGGCGGCGGCGGACTGTTTGTTGAAGGCCGCTTCGAGCGCCTCGTTGGTCAGGCGGAAGGTGACGTTCATGCGCGAGCGGTCGGCAGCGGCGACGGTGCCGACGTAGAGGCGCGAGGAGTCGATGCATTCGTAGAGCATCTCGGACTTCTCGGCGTTGCGGGCCTCGATCGCCTCGAGGCCGCCCTGGGCCAGCGCCCATTTGGCCACCAGGCCGAGCATGTAGATGGAGAAGGTGGGCGGGGTGTTGAACATCGAGCCCTTGTCGATGTGGGTGGTGTAGCGGAGCATGGTGGGCACGGTGGGGGCCACGCGCTGGGCCAGGTCCTTGCGGATGATGACCAGCGTCACGCCGGCGGGGCCGAGGTTCTTCTGCGCGCCCGCGAAGATCATGCCGAAGAGGTTCACATCGAGGGGCCGCGACAGGATGTCGCTCGACATGTCCGCGATGAGCGGCACGTCGCCGGTGAGGGGGAACTCGTGGTATTCGGTGCCGAAGATGGTGTTGTTGCTGCACAGGTAGACGTAGGAGGCGTCCGGGTCGATCTCCCAGTCGGCCACGTCGCCGATGGCGGTGTAGTTGATGGCCTTGCCGTCGCAGACCAGGTCCACCTCGCCGAACAGCTTCGCCTCCTTGATGGCGCTCTCGGTCCAGGAGCCCGTGTTGGCGTACTGCATCTTCTTGCCCGGAATGTGCAGGTTCATGGGCACCATGGCGAACTGGAGGCTCGCGCCGCCCTGCAGGAACAGCACGGCGTACTCGTCCCCGATACCCATCAGCTTGCGGATGTCGGCCTCGGCCTCGGCGATCACCGGCTCGAATTCGGCGCTGCGGTGGCTTGCCTCCATCAGCCCGTAGCCGCAGCCGCGGAAATCCAGGAATTCGGCCTGGGCCTGCTCCATGACCGGCTTGGGGAGGACGGCCGGCCCGGCGTTGAAGTTGTACACCGGTTGATTTGCCATAGCTGCTGTTCCTTCTGCTTCGCCCAACTGGTCCCGGCAAACGCGCCGGAGGCTTGGTCAGACATTGGATTTCGATACTTTATTACTCATTTGCGGGAGTGCAACGCGGTCGGCGGCGGACTTCGAGCCGGCAGGCGGCGCGGCCGCAGCGGGAGAGGTCGAGGCGGTAGTCGTAGCCGAGGGGTTCGAGGACCTGGCGGTAGAGCCGGTCGCAGTGGCGGCAGTAGTCGGGGTAGGGGGCGAAGTGGGTGGCGGCGAGCAGGCGTCCCTTCGAGGGGCAGGCGTGCATGTCGATGGCGAAGGTGCCGTTTTCCTCGTCGAGGGTCATGGTGAAGCCGGCGGCCTCCTCGTTCAGGGTCTGGCTCCAGTAGAGCCAGCAGCCGCGGATGCCGTGCCGGGCCACCTGGTCGCGCAGGTTGCCCAGATACTCGCGGGCGAGGAAATCCCAGTAGGCCTCGACCGCCGCCGTGCCGCCGCGCGCCTCGAGGGCGCGGAACAGCTCGCTGTAGGCGGGGATGAATTCGGTGCAGCCGATCATGGCGCCGCCCTCCGCGCGAAGCGCTGGACGCTGGCCCCGGTGGCCGGGTCGTAGCGGAGCAGTTCGGCGGCGAAGGGCGTGCCCTCGCACAGTCCCTCGTTCAGGCTCCGGGTGGTCTCGGCGAAGGCCGCGTCCGGCTCCTGCCCGAGCTGGCGGATATGGCGCACGGCGGGGCAGAAGGGCACCCGCACGACCAGCACGTCCGCCGACAGCTCGATCTCCACATCGGCCCCTTCGACTGCATGGATGTGGCGGATATGTTCGGCCAGGGCCGCGAGGTCGCCGGCCTGGAGCCGCTGGCGCAGGGGGGCATGGTAGGCGCGGGCGAACTCGCGCACATAGTCCCGCACCGCCCCGGTTCCGAACTGCTCGCGCAGATGGCGGATGCCGAGATTCAGCGCTGCGTGGAAGTCGCGGTGCAGATAGGCATTGTCCGCCGCCTGGCGTTGCATGACGAGTTTGGGCACGATGCACTCCCGGAATGCGCGGAGACAAGGCTATTCTACCGTGTCTCGCGCCGCCGTCCAGTCGGCATCAGGACGCATTCCCAATCGGCGATTTTCCGGGGCCATAGTTCGCCGTAGATTGCCTTGATGTAGGCCATGCTCTCGGGATCGTTGTCGCTGCCGTGGAGGAAGTTCACGGCGCCGGGGAAGCGTTGTTCCATTTCCTCCCGGACCCGGTGCTTGCAGAAGGCATTCCGGTTCCGGACCTGGTGGTGGAGCCTGGCGAGGACGGAATCCGCCTCCACGGTCTGCGGGTTGGGATCGTGGCAGACGACGGCGATGGCCGGCGGGACGATCACGGAACCCTTGCGCTCGGTCCAGTCCCCGCCGCGGGTATCCCGCATGACCCGCTGCCGCTGGCGGGGATCGAGCTGGACGGTGTCCAGAATCGTGAAGGTGCGCCGGAGGCACTGGATGATGGCCTGGTCGGCGGTGGTCCGGACGGCATCCTCGCGGATCAGGAAGACAAAGAGGTCGGCGAGATTGCCGAGATCGCGGGTCAGGGATGCCGACTCGCGGTGGAGGAGGGCGTCATGCCAGGCGTTGCGGGAAGGCCATCGGCCCAGCAGGTCGAAGGGCATGGACCAGTCTTTCCGTTGCAGCCATTGGTGGATGGCGAGCAGAGTGAGCGGGGAGGGGAGCGTTTCCCCGGCGGCGGCGGCGGCATGGGCGATTTCCTGCCGGACATCGTGGTCGCAGGTCTCGTGGTTGGGCAGGTCGGTGCCGGTGGGCAGGCCGCAGAGGAGCCCCTTCTGGTAGACGCAATGATAAAGCAGCGAATAGAGGTAGAGGCGCGGGGAGGGGCGGAAGAAGCGGTCCTCGTGGCGGCAGCGGTCGGCCAGCAATTCGCTGCCGAGGACGGGGGGCAGGTAGGCGATCCTCTTGCAGTCCGTCCCCAGGCGGATGCCGGTGGAATAGAGGTCGATTTTCACTTTGCCGGGAAATTCGGCGACGGTGCGGCAGAACTCTTCGAGCTGGCTGGATTCGACGAGGAGGTCGAGGTCGCCGCGGAAGGATTTCTCCGTCGCGCTGGTTTTGGGCACTTCGGAGAACCCGCGGAGAACGACGTAGGCGATCCGGCGCTGGTCCAGGGCATGGAAGAAGGCGTCGGGATTGCCCACCCGGACATTGGCGCGGCGCTTGTTCCGGGAACGCCTCCGCCATTGGGCGAGCAGCCAGCGGTAGCGAAGGTAGGCCAGGAGTTTTTTCATCGCGCGGAGTGGGCTTCCAGTCGGGTGCGGATGTCGCCGGGCAGAATCAGGCCCACCCGTTCGCGGGTGGTGAGGTGCCTCGAACAGAGCTTGGCGAGGAGTGCATGGAAGAGATCGTAGCCGACCGGCGGATCGGCGATCGCCGCGTAGGTTTTCTCCGCCATCGCCTGGTTGAGCGGGTGCGGGAAGGGGTGCCTGCCGTACTCGATGTAGCGTGCGAGGTTCATGAGGACAAGACGGAAGTCCCCGGGATCGACGAAGGAGCAGCGCTCCAGGTCGATGAGTGTGCAGCGGTTGTCCCCGGGATCGAGCAGGAGGTTGTTGCACATGAAATCCGGATGGTTCACGCCGCTTTTGTGGAGGGCGCAAAGGATGGGAATGGCGTGCTCGCATTCCTCGAAGGCAAGATTCCGGTGGCCCGGCAGAAAGTCGATGACCAGTCCGTTGCGGATGGTCAGGCCAAGGCGTCTCTGCTCGAAGAACCCCCACAGCCTGGGTGCCGGGATGCCGAATTGCTGGATGCGCAGGCGGCAATGGCATTCCTCGGGGGCGAAGCGGGCGGCGCGGAAACGGTCCTTCCAGCGGGGCAGAAGACTGATCTTCACCACGGAGGAACTCTCCCCGCCGAGAAAGACGAGACGTTTCTCGTCCTGTTTCAGGATGGTCCGGGCATGGCCTTGGCCGGCGACCGTGTCCCGGATGGCCTCCCGGATGGAGGGGAATTCCGGATCAAACCAAAAATCGATGCCGTTGTGGCGGCCATGGTATGGGAAGGTCGGACAGCAAGGATGCATGGGTGCGGTTCGGCTGGTTCCGCCCTGGCGAACAGCGGATTCCCCGCGGATGCCGGAGACGGGATGGGAGGGAATAACACCACGATGCGCTTTCCTGGCCCGGGTTTCGGGCCATTCCGCAGTGTCGGCGGCGGCATCATGGATCATGGCAGGCTGAATATAGGCATCCCCATGATTGGCGGCAACCCGTTCCGCCAGGTTGCCTTGCTCCGTTTCGTTGCTTCCGCCCCGAAAGGGTCGTATGGTATGTCATCGCGGCGGCATCGGCCCGCCGCATTTCTGTGTTGTTCCTCCTTTTTCCGGTGAGGTTGATATGGGCTTCCAGATACTTGACGGCGGCGGCGTGGCCACGCCCGCCGGCTTCCAGTCCGCCGGCGTGGTGGCGGGGTTGAAACGTTCCGGTGCGCCGGACCTGGCCCTGCTGCATTCGACGGTTCCCGCCACGGTGGCCGGGGCCTTCACCACCAATGCCTTCGCGGCGGCGCCGGTCCGTTATGACCAGCATGTTCTCGACGGCGGCGGCAAGGTCCGCGCCGTCATCGTCAACAGCGGCAATGCCAACGCCTGCACCGGCGGGCAGGGCGACCGGGATGCCCGGACCACCGCCGAATGCGTCGCGCAACTGCTCGGCGTCGCTCCCGGCGAGGTGCTGGTTTCCTCGACCGGGCGGATCGGCGTGCCGATGCCCATGCCGGTGGTGCTGAACGGTGCCCGGCTGGCGGTCGCCGCCCTGGCCGCCGGGGACGAGGCCGGGGCCAGAGCCGCCCAGGCCATCATGACCACCGACACCCGGCCCAAAAGCCTCGCCGTCGAGCTGGTTCTCGGCGGCAGGACCGTGCGCATCGGCGGCATGGCCAAGGGGGCGGGCATGATCGCTCCCGCCATGAAGCTGCAACCGCCCCAGGCCACCATGCTGGCCTACGTCGCCACCGACGCCGCCGTCAGCCGCGCCGCCCTCGACCGCTGCGTCGGGCAGGCCCTCGACCAGTCCTTCAACCGGATCACGGTGGACGGCGACACCAGCACCAACGACACCCTGCTCGCCTTCGCCAACGGTTGCGCGGGCAACCCCGTCCTCGAAACCGATTCGCCCGAGTTCCCCGAGTTTTTCGCGGCCTTCGCCTTCGTCCTGGCTCGCCTGGCCCGCGAGATGGTCCTCGACGGCGAGGGCGTGACCCGCTTCGTCGAGCTGAACGTGACCGGCGCCGCCAGCGATGCCGAGGCCCGGACCTGCGCCGAGGCCATCGCCAACTCCGCCCTCTGCAAGACCGCCTGGTTCGGGGCCGACCCCAACTGGGGCCGCATCCTCTGCGCCGCCGGCTACAGCGGCGCCGCCCTGGACGCCGCCAGGGTCCGCCTCGACTACGAGGGCGTCCCCGTCGTGCGCGGAGGCATGGACGCGGGCACGCCCGAGAAGCAACTGGTCGAGGCCATCTCCCGGCGGGAATTCCGCATCGATCTCGATCTCGGCGTCGGCCCCGGCGCCTTCACCGTGTGGACCTGCGATCTGACCTACGAATACGTCAAGATCAACGCCGACTACCACACCTAGGGTATTTTACCATGCGACTTCTCCTCACGATCCCCCACTTCGACGCCGCCGAGGGCGGGGCCGAATCCTATGCCGTGACCGTCTGCCAGGAACTGGTCCGGCGCGGGCATGCCGTGCGGGTGCTCGCGGCAACGGGGTGTCCCGGGCAGGGAGTGGATTTGGTTCTGGGGAGCCTGGCCGAGGCCCCGCAGCAGGTGGCGGAATTCGCCGCCGACCTCCATCTCGACTGGGGGTTGAACGTGCCGGCGGACCTGCACCGTCTGGGGGGTGGCACCCATCGCGAATACCTGCGGCTGATCCGGGAAAGCCGGTCTCCCGTGCTGCGCTTCTGGCGCGGGGTCACCGACGCCTGCCGGGGGAGAAACCGCGGCTCGCTCCGGCGTGAATTCGCCTTGCTGGTGCGCCCGGGGACGCATGTTCTGGCCAATTCCGCCTTCGTGGCGGCCCAGGTCCGCGCCACCGCTCCCGTTCCCGAAGACCACATCCACACCCTGCTGAACGGGGTGGACACGGGGCGGTTCTCCGCCGCGCGCCTGCGGGAACGGCGCGCGGCCACGCGTGCGGAACTGGGGCTTGCCCCCGGCGATGTCGCCTTCCTTTTTGTCGCCCACAATCTGCGGCTCAAGAACTTTTCACTTCTTGCCCGGATATTCCCCCGGATTGCGCGGCGCTGCCCGCAGGCGAAACTGGTGGTGATGGGCAAGCGCCGCCCCCCGTTTGCCGCGCCCTGGCTGGTGTACGCGGGAAAGTCCCGGGCTCCCGAGGAAATCTTTGTTGCCTGCGATGCCCTGGTCCATCCCACCTTCTTCGACGCCTGCGCGAATGTGGTCGTCGAGGCGATGGCGGCCGGGCTCCCCGTCCTGACCAGCGACCGCAACGGCTCCGCCGAGCTGGTCGCGCCGGGCATGGGCGGCAAGGTTCTCCCGGTCGTCGGCGAACAGGCGGAAATCGAGAAGGTCTGGACCGGGGCCGTGCTGGAACTGGCCACCAGCCCCGACCTGCGGGCCGCCTGGGGAAAGGCGGGGCGGGAGATTGCCGAGACGCAGTCCATCGTCGGCTATACCAACCGCCTGCTTGACCTTCTCGAACAGTTGGCGGCCCGGAAGCAACCGCCGCCGGGCCGGGTTCCGCCGTCGCCGACCCTCGCCGTCGCCAACGCCTGGGTGCGGTTTGCCGCCCGGCTGGCCGAGGCCGGCACGGCCTGGCACTGCGCCGCCGGGCTGGACGCCGCCGAGGCGGACTGGCTGCGGACCGGCGGATTCCTGGCGGACGCGCGGATGGCCGCGGCGGAAGGGAATTGTTTTTCCCTGCACTTCGACGGAATTCGCGGGGCTGTTTCCCTGAACGTGTTTTTCGCCGGGACGGGCGGGCGCTCGCCGGCCCGGCTGGCGGAGACCGGATTCCGGCTCGGGGGGGAGGCGCTGGCTAAGGGCGTCCCCGTCGCCGAGCCGCTGGCCTGGTGCCGCGGTCCCGGTTTCGCCCTGCTCGCGACGCGGGCGTGCCCGGATGCCGTCCCCCTGGCCGAGCTGGCTGGGCAGATGACGGACGACGCATTCCTCGACGCGGCCGGCCGGCTGGCCGGGCGGTTGCTTGCGGCCGGTTTCCGCTCTCCGGGGCTGGACAGCCGTCGGCTTCTCGCCCGTCCCGCCGCCGCTGGCTGGGAGTTGATGCTGCCCGACCTGCAGGACGCCCGCCTGGGCCAGACCTTCGACCCTGGAAAGGCGACGGCTATGCTGGGCTGGGCCGTTCCCTTTTTCCAGCATGTTCCGGCCGGAGAACGGGAGGTGCGTTTCGCCGCCGCCGTCGGCGCGGCCTCGGCTTCGGGATTGACCTGGCACGGGATCGAACGGGAATGGGCCGAGGAAACCGGGGCGCACTGGCGGAAGCGGAGATGGTTCCGGGGCTGCACGGAGGTCTTTTGCCGGCCTGGCACCGCCTGTCTCGCCGCTCCCGGAGTCGGTTCCGCCCTTCTGGAGGAACTCGTCGCCGCCGCTCGGCGGGGGGCGGAAGGAACCTCGGTGCTGAAACACGACACGAAGCGCCAGCTCTGGCGGGTTCGGCACGATGCCCGACGCTATGTGGTGAAGCGCTATGTGCGGGGGGCCGCCTTCGGCAAGGTGAACCGGGGACGGCAGGCCTGGCTGGCGGCGGCGCTTCTGCAGGAACTCCACATCGGCTGCGCTCCCTGCCTGGGCTTGTTGCAGGACACGGAGCAGGACTGCTATCTGGTGATGGAGGATGTGGGTTCGTCGGGTGTCCATACGCTTCTGAAGGAGCATCCGCGGGATATCGCGCTGGCCCGGCGGGTGCTGGCGCTGGCCGCCGCCTATCTCGCCCTCATGCATCGGCGCGGCGTCTGGCACCGGGACATGAAATGCAGTAATTTCGTGGTGGACAAAGAGGCGGGCCGCATTCTGCTCTGCGACCTGGAGGACACCATCCACCGGCGGCGCATCTCCGAGCGCATGGCGGTGCGGACCTTCGTTCAGTTCCTTTCCTACCTGCCCGGCACGGTCCTGGCCAGGCAGCGGATCCGGTTCCTGGCCGCCTACGCGCGGGAGAGGCGTCTGCCCCGCGCCGAGTTCCGCAGCCTCTATGCGGCGCTGAAACAGGCCGGCGGCGACCGGATCTGGCAGGGGCAGTGAGTACGGTCTGGCCGGGACGGACGGGGAAATCGAGTTCTACGCGCCGAGGAAGACGACCTCGGCCCATTTCACCCCGGTCAAACGCTACCGCAACGAGGAGGGGGAGAAGATCACGGCGCCGGTGAAGTCCCTGCCGACCATCATGGCGGAACTCGGGCACGGGCGCATCGATGTGCTCAAGATGGACATCGAGGGGGGGGAATACGGGGTGGTCGAGCTGATCGTGCGGCACGGCATTCCCATCGGGCCACTGCTGGTCGAGTTCCACCCTTGCCACAAGACCATTCCGATGGCGCGGACGGTCGAGGCCGTGAACCGCCTGCGGGGAATTGGCTTCAAGGTGTTCTCCATCAGCGGGCGGACCTATGAAATCTCGCTGATCCATGCTGGTTGACGCCGTCCGGCGCGGGCCGCCCGGGGACTTGCTCCGGGGAGCGGGGGAGCCTACAGTACCAAGCGCGTCATGCACGAATACCGGAAAGCCCGCCCATGTTGGAACCACAGCGAGACGTTCACCTAGCAGTCTGGAAGGAGATTGTCGGGCAGGTGGTTTCCGGTCGGGTCCGGTGGGTGTTGGAGGAAGGGGTCGAGGACGGCGAGGCGGAGTGTCTGCGGCAGGGCGGTTTCCTCGCCGCCGGGGAGTGGGTCAAGGAGAATCGCCAGCGGCTGGTTTTCCGGGTGCCGGGGCCCGGCGCGGGGATGTTCGGGAAGATCAACTTCTACCAGGGGTGGCGCGATGTCCTGAAAGGGACGTTCCGGAACAAGGCCAAGGAGGAATTCCAGACCACCCGGGCCTTTCGCGGCGAGGGGCTGCCCGTGGTGGAGCCTCTCGCCTGGTGCCGGGGCGCGGGGTTCGACATGGTGTTCACCCGGACCTTTTCCGGGAGCGCGGATGTGACGGATGTGGTCCGGGAACGGGGCAGTGCAGCGGTTTTCCGCGAGTTGTGCGAGCTTGCCAGGCTGCTCCTTGCGCACGGGGTGTCCTGGTCCGACTTCCACATCCGCAACATTCTGGCCAAGCCGCGGGGAGCGGGCTGGGAACTGCGGCTGGTGGACGTGTACGGGGCGAAGCTGAAGGCGCGGCTGTCGCGGACCGCGCGGCGGCGCATGGTGACGCGGTTTTTCTCCGGCCTGGGCGAGGACGGCGGGGAGGAGCTTTTCGCGATCATCGAGAGGCATCTCGGGGCACCCGCCATTCCCGAGGCGGAAATCCACGCTTTTCTGGCCGGACGGGCGGGCGGGGAACCGCCGCGCTAGGTTATGGAGTCGAGATGGCTATTCCGACTGTTGTCCCCAATCGGTTGAGATTTTCCACCCCGTTGCCGAACGAATGAGCGAGCCCAAGCACAAGTCCAAACGCAAAAGGCGGCTGTTCCGGCGGCTGCTCGACGGTCTGGCGCCGGTCGCCTTCGACGCGGCGGCGTTTCTGCTCGGCCTGCTCGGTCGGCGGGGCATGGAAGGTCTCGCCCGCCAGGCCGGGTGGCTGGTGCCCCGGTTCCGCCCGGGCACCCATCGGCTGGTGCTCGAGAATCTGGGGCTGGCCTTTCCCGAGCGCGGCGCGGAGGAGCGCGAGCGGATCGCCCGGGAGAGCTACCGCAATCTGGCGTTGAACGCGCTGGTTTCCCTCCGCCTGGTGCGGAAGCCGCTGGCGGCGGTCGAGAACATCGACATCTCCGCGCTGGACCACAGCCCGGCGCTGGCGCGCAACCGGGCGGACGGCACGCCAGCCCTGGTGGTGATGTCCCATCTGGGGAACTGGGAGCTGCTGGGGCTGGCCGTCTCCCGCCACGGCGTTCCCGTTTCCGCGATCGCCCATCCGATCGCCAACAAGGCCATCGAGGAGCGGGTGCTGCGGACCCGGCAGGTGTTCGGCCTGCAAGTGGTGTCCTCGGCGGGCGGGGTGGACGGCCTGCGCCAGGCGGCCCGGGCTGGCCGCGTTCTGGCGATCATCATGGACCAGAAGACGCACATCGGCCGGGGCGGGGCGTTCGCCGAGTTTTTCGGTCTGCCCGTGCCCATGACCCGGGCGCCCTCCGTGCTGGCCCGGCGCCTGAAGCTGCCGATCATCGCCGCCGCCTGCGTGCGCGAGGACGGAACCTACCGCCTGGTCCTCGAGGACATCACCGGCGATGCCAGCCAGTATGCCCGCGACGAGGAGCTGCTGCAGAAGCTGGCGGCGGCCAACGAGCGGCTGATCCGGGCCTATCCCGAGCAGTATGTCTGGACCTATCGGCGCTGGCGCTACATTCCCGACTGGGCGGACGAGTCCCTGGCCGCCCGGTTCCCCTCCTACGCGCGGCGCTACTCCGGCGGTTCCCCCCGCCCGCGGCAGCGGTAGACGATGGCCGGCGGGAGGTTCAGCCAGGTGACGGCGCTGGTCTCGATGTCGGCGAAGTATTCGCGGAGGAGACGTCGGAAGCGGATGCCGCCGGGCAGAAAGAGGCCCTGGAGGTAGGCGAAGGTGGCGAACTGGCCGCCGGGACGGAGGGAGGCGACGGTGGCAGCCAGAATCTCCCGCTGGAGGGACTCGGGAAAGGAGGCCCAGGGGAGGCCGCTGATGACCACGTCCGTATGCCCCCGTCCCCGCCGGATCAGTTCGCTGCCCACGGTGGTCGCCGAGCCGAAATGGATTTCCCGGCCGGGAAAGCGCCCCTGCCAGAGGTTCGCCAGCGCGGGATTGGACTCGAAGGCGATGAAGGTCGCCCGGGCGGGCAGGCGGGCGAGGATTTCCTGGGTGAAGGCCCCGGTTCCCGGCCCGTACTCGACGGCGGTTTCCACCCGCGACCAGTCCACCCAGTCGACCATGCGCCGGGCCAGATGGCGCGAACTGGGCGCGATGGCGCCGACGGCGCCGGGGCGGCGGAGGAATTGCCCGAGAAAGCGGATCGAGCGGTTGGGTCTCACGGTTGCGGCGTTCCATTCCCGCCAGCCGGGTCCGTGGCGGGTTGCCCGGTCATGGCGCGCTGGCGGAAGGCGATGCGTTCCGCCTCGTTCAACGGTTGGTAGCGGCGGCGCTGGAGACGGCGTTCGAGTTCGTCGCCGGTCAGCGCAAAGCTGGTAATATGGCATCCTTCCTCGTTGAAGGCATGGGCGCGGCCCGCCTTGCCGAGGACGATCAGCGAGTTGCGGAACCGGTCCCGGAAGAAGTCCGCCTCGGTAGCCTGGCCGAGGTCCTCGCGGGCGGTGTGGACGGGGCGCTGCTGGTTGGCGCGCTGCTCGGCGTGGGCGGTGCGGCGTCCGTCCTGGCGCCCCTTGCGTTCGATGGAGTGGGCGAGATGACGGAGGACGACGAACGCCTTCTCGCGGATTCCGGCCGCCTGCCGGGGATGATGCCGGGCTTCCCAGAGATGGCTGATGTCGGCCATGCTGCGGCGGGCGCCGCGAATGGCTTCGTGGACGCGGTGCAGGGCGGAGCGGGACTCGCCGGGGGCGTCGGCCAGGGCGGCGAGGAGGTTGTCGGGAGCCAGAACCTGGAGCCGGAGCTGATGGGCCTTGTTCTCGACCAGTTGGACGGTGAGGGCCATGCGTTCCTCGGCGACGGTCACGTAGCCCGCGACCACCTGTCCCCAGACGCGGTAGGTGAGGGAGTTGCGACCGAAGGAATCGAGTTGCTCCGCAGTCAGCCGCTGCCGTCCGACCACGCGGGCGAGCAGCTCGGGGCGGGGGGCGAAGAGGCGTTCGGCCCGGTCGTCGCCGAGCGCCAGGAGGAAGTTGAAGAATTCCTCCCAGTAGGGTTTGCCGGTGGGCTGGTAGCCCGCGAAGACCTGGCCGGACTCGGCGGGCCGGGCATGTTCGCAGGCGGCGGTGCGGCAGGCGTAGCAGTAGACGCAGCCGTTCCGGAAAGGCTGGCTTTCGGCCAGGCATTCGGCGGCGCTGGCCAGGGCCTGTTCGGCCAGTTCGCCGGGCGGCAGGCCCGCCGACCAGGAAACGGCGAAGGTGCCGGTCTCGGCTCCGGCATCGGTGCCGTCGCAGGCGGCCAAGGCGGCCAGGCGCAACTCTTCGAGCGCGCGGCAAGCCGCCAATGCCTTTTGCTCCAGACGGCTGTTCATGGCCGAGAACTCCGGGTTCACTCCAGAAAAAACGGAGTGTCTTCATCGATTCGCTTGCGGGGGCGGGACGTGCCCCCGGGCGGTTCGGCCTTGGGTTTTGGCGTGAGTTTGGGCTCGGATTCGGTCATGGAATCGGGCTCGGCGACGGGATGGAACCGGGCCTTTCCGCTGCGTCTTTCCCATTCGGCGGCCACGTCCTCCGGGGCGGAGGCGGCGGACGGCTCTGCGGTCGCCGGAGGCTCCGGCTTGGCTTCGCGAGCGGTTTTCCGCCCCCGGCGCGGAGCCGCTTCCACCAATGGTTCCGGCTCGGCCTTGATCTCGGCTTCGCTATCGGAATCGCTATCGGAATCGCTATCGGAATCGCTATCGGAATCGCTATCGGAATCGCTATCGGAACCGCTGTCGGCAACGGCTTTATTCCTTGTTGGGGATTTTTTTGGCCTTATGCCTTCGACCGGTGCGGTGGCTTCGCTGGTTTCCGGCTCCGGCTGGGCTTCGGGGAGCGGGGCGGGATTTTCCTCGGTATCCGGGGGCGGCTCGGCTTCGGCCGGCGGGGCGGGAACCTCGGCGGAGCCGCGTTTGGTCACGCTGACGGAATCGACGGGATAGGCGGTCACCTTCAGGCCGCGGGCGGCGAGGGCGCGGAGGGGAATCTGATCGAAGACCACGTCCACATGGTCCATCTGGCGGCGGGCGGCGGGTTTGAGGTCCAGCCGCAGCTCGACTCCGGGATTGGTGTAGAGCCCGACGATGATGCAACCCTCGGGCAGGGTTTTGTATTCGCGGTCGACGACGAACCGGTCCACCTTGAAGCGTTTGGCGAAGTAGGCCCCGGTTTTCTTCCGCTGGCGGTAGAGGACGCTGAAGACCAGGTCGCGGTCGTGCTTCGCGCAGAGTTTGACCGGCCCCACATAGAGCTTGTCGGGGATGTTGACGACGCGGAGGCTGCCGTCGTTGCGCAGGAGGAGCAGGCGGTCGTATTCGGTGCAGGCCAGGGGGGCGTCGTCGCGGTTGCTGTTGCGCACTTCGGTGCCGACGAACTGGTTGACGCGGTCGTGGCCGACCTTGATGTTCTGGAGGGCTACTTCCTTGACATCGACCTGTTCGAGCTTCATCACCTCGGTCTGGCGGGGGTAGGCGCCGGCGAAGCGTTCGATGAGGCTCTCGACGTAGGCGATGGCGAAATCGTTGAGATGGGCGAGGTGGTGGCGCGTCTCGCGCATGTCCGCGACGATCTGGTCGAGTTCCGCGCGGTTGCGGTTGATGTCGAAGCGGGAGATGCGGCGAATCTGGAGCTGGAGGAGCTTCTCGATGTCCTCGTCGGTGATGTCCCGGCGCAGTTGGTCGCGGAAGGGGGCCAGGCCGGCATGGACTTCGGCCAGCACCTCCTCGTAGGTTTCCTTCTCCTCGATCCGCTTGTAGATGCGGTTCTCGATGAAGAGCTGGGCGAGGGTCAGGGCGTGGAAGCGTTCCTCGAGCTTGCCCAGTTTGATTTCGAGTTCGAGCTTGAGCAGGCGGACGAGTTGCTCGGTGCTGCGCCGGACCACCTCGGTGACAGTCATCTCGACCGGCATGTTGCCGCTGATGACCACGATGTTGGAGCTGATCGAGACCTCGCAGCAGGTGTAGGCGTAGAGCTGGCGGATCACCTCGCGGGCGTAGATGCCGCGGGGCAGTTTGAGTTCGATCTCGACCTTCTCGGCGGTGTAGTCGTTGATGCTGGCCAGCTTCATCCGCCCGCGCTTGACGGCGTCCTCGATGGAGGCGGCGAGGGATTCGGTGGTGGTGGTGGCGGGGATTTCGCGGATGACGAGGGTCTTCTCGTTGACCTCCTCGATGCGGGCGCGGAGCTTGATGCGGCCGCGCCCGTCGTCGTAGTCGCGGGCGTCCATGATGCCGCCGGTCTGGAAGTCGGGATACAGGTGGAACTCCTCGCCGCGCAGGACGGCGATCTGGGCTTCGAGCAGCTCGCGGAAGTTGTGGGGCAGCACCCGGGTGGTCATGCCCACGGCGATGCCGTCGGCGCCCATCATGAGCAGGACGGGGACTTTGGCGGGGAGGGTGACCGGCTCGCGGTTGCGCCCGTCGTAGGAGTCGACGTACTCGGTGGTTTCGCGGTTGAAGAGCACCTCCCGCGCGAGGGGGGTGAGGCGGCACTCGATGTAGCGGGCGGCGGAGGCTTCGTCCCCGGTGTAGATGTTGCCGAAGTTGCCCTGCCGCTCGATGAAATATTCCTTGTTGGCCAGCACGACCAGGGCGCTGCCGATGGAGGCGTCGCCGTGGGGATGGTACTGCATGGTGTGGCCGATGATGTTCGCCACTTTGTGGAAGCGCCCGTCGTCCAGGCTGTGCAGGGAATGGAGGATGCGGCGCTGGACCGGCTTGAGGCCGTCGCCCACGTCGGGGATGGCGCGGTCGCGGATGACGTAGGAGGCGTATTCGAGGAAGTTGAAGGCCATCATGCGGCCGAGACGGTCGTCGTCGTCCACTTCCAGGATGCTTCCCGGCGAACGCTCGACCGCCTCGTCCGCGCCGGTCTCCTCCGGCTCGGGCGTTTCGCCGGCGAAGGGCTCGGTGTCTGGGTTGTCGCTGAATGGGTCGGCCATGTTGGTATCGTTTCGGCGGGCGGCGGCGGCCCGCTCGGGTCAGACGGTGGGCAGCAGATGATGCATGATGTAGGAGCGGCGGGCGGGGGTGTTCTTGCCCATGAAGAAATCGAGCATTTTGGGCACCGCCCGCTGGCTGTCCACCGA
>LVAZ01000622.1 GCA_001603055.1 Victivallales bacterium Lenti_02 | reverse complement strand
GGCGAAGGCCGAGCGCGACTACGATCTGAACCGCGCCGCCGAATTGCGCAACGGCACCATTCCGCGGCTCGAACAGCAGCTCCGCGAGGCCGAGGCCAAGGTGGGCGAAGGCGGTGGCCAGCGCCTCCTCAAGGAAGCCGTGGATGACGAGGACATCGCCGCCGTGGTCAGCCGCTGGACCCGCATTCCGGTCAGCAAGCTGGTCGAGAGCGAGCGGGCGAAGCTGCTCCATCTGGGCGACCAACTGCACCAGCGCGTGGTGGGGCAGGAGGAGGCCGTGGACGCGGTGGCCGACGCCATTCTGCGGGCGCGGGCGGGCCTCAAGGACCCGAACCGTCCGGTGGGTGCCTTCCTGTTCCTCGGCCCCACCGGGGTCGGCAAGACCGAACTGGCCCGCACTCTGGCCGAGTCGCTGTTCGACGACGAACGGGCGCTGGTCCGCATCGACATGAGCGAATACATGGAGAAGCACGCGGTGGCGCGGCTGATCGGCGCGCCGCCCGGCTACGTGGGCTACGACCAGGGCGGACAACTCACCGAGGCCGTTCGTCGCCGTCCCTACAGCGTGCTGCTCTTCGACGAGGTCGAGAAGGCCCATCCCGACGTCTTCAACCTGCTCTTGCAGGTGCTGGACGAGGGGCGGCTCACCGACTCGCACGGGCGCACGGTGGACTTCCGCAACACGGTCATCATCCTCACCAGCAACATCGGCAGCCGGGCCATCGTCGAGCACGACGGCAGCGACTACGAGGGCATGCGGCAGAGTGTGCTCGACGAGCTGCGCGGGGTCTTCCGTCCCGAGTTCCTGAACCGGGTGGACGACGTGGTGGTCTTCCACCGGCTCGACCGCGCGCACCTGGCCGCCATCGTCGGCATCCAGCTCGGCCGTTTCGCCGAGCGGCTGGAAAAACTGCGTCTGCGCCTCGCGGTGAGCGAGACCGCCCGCGCGGCTCTGGCCGACGAGGGCTACGATCCGGTCTACGGTGCCCGGCCCCTCAAGCGGGCCGTTTCCCGGCGGCTCGAAACGCCCATCTCCCGGCTCCTGGTGGGGGGCGAGATACCCGAGGGCGGCAAGGTCTCCGTGGATTTTCGCGACGGCGAGTTCCACTACGAAGCCGGGAAATGAGGACACCGGGCGAGTCGCGTATCTATTTGCATCCTTGGCCGGGAGCGTCCATCTTGTGCGGTATGTTCAGCAGTCGCGATTGGCAGCAAAGGGTCTGACGCATGGAAAACGCGAAGCACACGCCGGGCACCTGGCAGCACGAGCCCGATGACGCGGTTCCCTATCTTGGCCGGATCACCTGCGAGGCGGCGGACGGCGAGACCATCGAGGTCGCCACCGTCAGCGAACTGCCGAACGCCGAGGAGCGGCTGGCCAACGGGCATCTGGTGGCGGCGGCCCCGGACTTGGCGGAGGCCTCATGGACCATCCTGGACGCCATGCTGAACCAGGGGAACAATTCGGTGATGCTGCTGAAGGCGACGGCCAAGCTCTACCGCGCCCTGAGCAAGGCCGGCATCCCGTTTCCGCAATGCCACGGCTAGTCAGCCAGAACTCGCGGGAGTGCGCAAGTAAAACGCCTTCCACAGAGCCAGGCAAACCAAGCGTGTGGAGCGGCCACGTCCTCGTGGCCACGGCGCGCAGCGCCGGAACCGCCCCGGTCAACGATTCGGGTTGGCATGGCGCGGGACGGGTGGTCGCGAGGACGCGACCGCTCCATGCGCAAGGTTGGCATGGTCTTCGGCGTGGACGGGACGTGTTCTGCCGACCAGCCGCAAGAAAGGGCGCACACTCGGCGCAACCCTCGTACTCAACGGAGTGAGTTCTAGTCAGCCTTTGGGGATGATGCCCCTTTCGCGGAGGAGTGCGAGGATGGCGGCGACGGTCTGTTCGGGGGTCTGGCTGGAGGTGTCGAGGCGGAGGGCGGGGCTGCGGGGGGGCTCGTAGGGGG
>LVAZ01000120.1 GCA_001603055.1 Victivallales bacterium Lenti_02 | reverse complement strand
GCGCCTTTTGTCAAGGGGCGGCCTGGCTGCCGGGACAGATGCCCGAATCGTAAATGCTGCACGGGCATCAACCACGGCATTCCGGTCCGCAGCCTGGCGGTGGATGGGAAGGTTCCCTTCCGCGAGGCGGGCCATCTGGTCTTTCCGGACACGGGCGGCTGGAGCAACGACCGGGACGACTGGGCGCTACGCTCCCTCGGCCAGGACGAGGTGCCGGACGGCTACTGCATCTACCTCGCGGCCGGGGAGCGCCGGCTGGAATTCGTCAACGAGGAGGGCGGCGGGCTGAACGTGGACTTCATCGTTGTCCATCCGGCGGGGATGGGCAAGGCCGAGGCTCTGAAGCGCTAGCGGTTGAAGTCGATGCGGGGGTCGATGAGGATGTAGCAGAAGTCGGAGAAGATGTTGCCGACGAGGCCGAGGATCGAGGTGAGGGCGAGGACTCCCATGAAGACGGCGTAGTCGCGGCTGACGATGGCTTCGAGACCGAGGAGGCCCATGCCGGGGATGTCGAAGAGGGTTTCGATGATGACCGAGCCGGCGAACATGACCGTGAAGATGCCGCCGAAGCCGGTGGCGATGGGGATGAGGGCGTTGCGCAGGGCGTGGCCCCAGATGGCGCGGGCCGAGCTGCCGCCCTTGGCGTAGACGGTGCGCACATAGTCGGCCCCGATCTGTTCGAGCAGCGAGTTCTTCATCAGCAGGGTGAGGACGGCGAAGCTGCCGATGACGTAGCAGAGGACGGGCAGGAACATGTGCAGGAAGATGTCCTTGACCTGGTCCCGGAAGGGGAGGACGGCGAAGTCGTCGGACTGGAAGCCGCCGACGGGGAAGATGTCCCAGAGTCCCTCGACGGTGCCGCAGAAGAGCATTTTGAGGAGCATGCCGAAGGCGAAGGCGGGAATGGCGTAGCCGACGAAGACGAGGAGGCTGGAGAAGAGGTCGAAGGGGCCGCCGTGGCGCAGGGCCTTGGCGATGCCCAGAGGGACGCAGATGAGGTAGGTGAGGAGGAAGCCGCTGATGCCGAAGACGAGGGAGACGGGGAGGCGGCTGCGGATCACGTCCCAGGCGGGGCGCTGGAAGCGGGTCGAGCGTTTGAGCATGCCGACGCGATCGCGGACCAGCCAGTTCCAGTAGCGGACGAGGAAGGGCTTGTCGAACTCGAAATGCTGGCGGATGGCTTCGCGCTGCTCGTCGGAGATGGCGGGGCCGCTGGCGGTCATGGGCCCGCCTTCGCCCTGGGCGCCCAGCATCTGCCGGGTCATCTGCTCGACCGGTCCGCCGGGCACCAGTTGGGAAATGCCGAAGCAGACCATGGTGATGACCAGGAAGGTGGGGATCACCAGAAGCAGGCGGCGGATGAAGTAGTGCAGGCGGTCCATGCGAATTCCGGGGAAGAGTGCGGTCTGGCCAGCAAGATAGCGCGGTTTCGGGAAAATGCAGAGGATTATTCCGCAGGAAGATTCGGAGCGCGGCGGGGATGCCGGTTTGCATCCAGGGGGAGTCCGGATAGGTTTCGTGCCTGCCAGCGGGGAAGGTGTCCCGTTGCGGACAGACAAGGAATGTGACGGTGAGCGAGCGGGCGATTGTTCTGGTGGTGCTGTCGGCTTTCCTGCATGCGTCTTGGAACATATTTTCCAAGTCGAGCGGGGATCCGATTTCGTTTCTGCTGCGGGCGCTGGCGTTTTCGGCGCTGCTGTACGCGCCGCTGTTTGTGTGGATGCAGTTCCATGTCCACTACCCGCCGGTGGTGGCGGGGTGCCTGCTCGGGTCGGGAATCTGCGCGGGGGTGTATTTTTTCTGTCTGGGGAAGGCGTACCATCATGGCCGGGTGTCGGTGGCGTATCCGGTGGCCCGGTCGTTCCCGATTCTGGTGGTGATGTTCGGGGGTTTCTTCCTGAGCGAGTACCCGAACGCGCAGGGGACGGCGGGGGTGCTGCTGGTGGTGGCGGGGTGCTTTGTCCTGCCCTGGGAGCGGTTTGTCCGGGGTCCCGAGGGATTTTGTCTGGCGAACTACCACAACCGGAGCGTGTTCTGGGCGCTGGGGGCGGCCGCACTCACCTCGGCGTATTCGCTGCTGGACAAGATCGCCGCCGCGAGCATGGCGGCGGGGGCGGATTGCACGGTCCTGGAGAAGATCAACTATGTGTATTTGCAGAACCTGATCGCCTGGGGGGCGGCGGCGGTCTGCGTCCGCGTCGCCCGGTACCGGGTGGTGCCGGTGGCGCGGCGGCGGGCGTTTCTGTGCGGCGCGATATTTCTGGTGTCCTACACGTTGATTCTGCTGGCGCTGGCGACGGACCCGGTGGCCTACGTGGTCAGTTTCCGGCAACTGAGCATCGTGCTGGGGACGCTGGTCTCGATGTTCTGGATCGAGCGTTCCTTCTCCTGGCCGCGGGTGGTCGGGGTGGGGATGATCTTCGCCGGCGTGGTGCTGGTGGGGCTGGCGTGATGGAAGGGACCGGCCCCGGTCAATCGGCGGGCGGCGGGGGCAGGTCGTATTCGGCGAGAATGGCGCGGCCTTCCTCGGAGAGCAGCAGCTCGATGAACTCCTTCGCCTTGGCGGCGTTCGGGGAGTTGGTCAGGACGGCGGCGGTGGCGTAGGCGGGGCCGTAGAGGTCCTTGGGCACCTCTTCGAGCACGCGCACGCGGGAGTACTGGATTTTGTCGGGGGCGGTCTTCAGGGGGCAGGAGCGGTAGGCGAAGCTGGCGTCGGCCTTGGCGCGGGCGACATGGACGTAGGTGTCGCTGGCGCTGCCGGTGATGACGATTTTGCTCTGGAGGCGGTCCCAGAGGCCCTTTTTCATCAGGGCCTCCTGGGTGAAGCGGCCGATCGAGGTGGTTGCGGGGTCGGCGACGGCAAGGACCTTGACGGAGTCCTGGAGCAGGCTTTCCAGGTCGGTGACCTTGGCCTCGTTGGCGCGGGGGACGAAGAGCATGAGGTCGAAGATGCCGAAATGGACGAGGCCGTCGCCGTCCACCAGGCCCTGGGCGACGAGGGGCTCGATCTCGACGCCGCCGGGGGAGACGATGAGGTCGGGGAGGGTGCCTTCGGCGACGCGCTTGCTCATGGCGTGGGCCACCTCGAGTTCCACCCGCACGTCCAGGCCGGGGTTCCGCTCGCGGAAGTGTTCGGCCAGCTTGTTGAAGGGCACTTCCATGCCGCAGGGCACGAGGATGAAGAGCCGGTTCGCGGCGGGGGGGGAGTTTTTGCCGCAGCCGACGAAGGCGGCGGCCGGGAGCAGGCAGCAGGCGAGCAGGCGGGTGAGTTTCATGGGAAATCCTTGTCTGGCAAAACGGCAGAACTGCCGATAGCGTAGGGTGGCACAGTCTCGCGCGCCCCGCGAGCGGTTCACGGAATATCCACGTTTCGGCTAGACATGGGCGCGGCGGCGGATGATGTCGTCCTGGACCTCGGGGGCGAGCTGGGTGAAGTAGGCGGAGAAGCCGCTCACCCGGACGACGAGATGGCGGTGGCGCTCGGGGTGGCGTCTGGCTTCGTGCAGGAGGCGGTTGCCGGTGAAGTTGATTTGCAGTTCCTGGATGCGCTGGGCGACGAAGAAGCGGGTGAAGGCGGCGAAACGCCGCGCGCCCTCCTCGCCCGCGAAGTGCTCCGGTTCGAATTTGAGATTGGCGACCCGGCCGCCCAGAATCCGTCCGCAGGCGGTGCGGGCCATCGAGTGGAGGATGGCGGTGGGGCCCTTGCGGTCGCGTCCGAAGAAGGGGCTGGTGGCGTCGGCGAGGGGTTCTCCCGCCCGGCGTCCGTCGGGCGTGGCGCCGAGGGCGCGGCCGCGGGCGATGTTGTGGATATTGCCCGCCGCGCAGGCCACAAAGCGCCCGCCGCCATGGATGGGGGGCAGGGCCATGACCTCGTCGGCGATCATTGCCAGCATGTCCGCCGCGATTTGGTCCACATAGGGATCGTCGTTGCCGTATTTGGGCGCGGCATGGAGCAGGAGGTTCCGGAGCGGCTCGTGGCCGACGAAATCGGCATCGAGGGCCGCGACCAGCTCGGGCAGGGTGATGAAGCGCTCCTCGAAGACCAGCTTTTTCACGGCGGCGAGGGAATCGGCCAGACTGGCCAGGTTCTCGCCGCCGGCGCATTTGTAGAAGCGAGGAACGAGGGCGCCGCCGTCGTTGATGTCCCTGGCCCGGTCGATGCAGTCCCGGGTGAGAACCGAGAGGAAGGGGTCGGGGAAGCGGTCGGGGGGGAAGCGGGCGATATAGTCGTTGACCCGGTCGGCGGATTGGCGGAAAAAGACTCTCAGCTCGGCGCGGAAGCGCTGGACGAGGTTTTCGTAGCTGGGACTGGGTTCTTTGGCCTCGGCGCGGAGGGCGCGGTCGAGACACTGCTGGTTGCTTTCGCCCCGGAAGCCGGGGACCCCGTCGCCCCAGGCTTGCTGCCGCCCGGCGAAGGCGGTCTCGATGCAGCCCACCAGCGAGTAGTCGCGGGCGATCTCCAGGGGAATGCCAATGTCCACGAGGCCGGGGATGAGGATTTCGTCGTTGAAGAGGGCGGGGAAGCCGACGCCGGTGCGCAGGCACTCGAAGCAGGCCCGGTGGAAGGCTTCCGGGGTGCGGTCGTGGAAGCGGGCGGAGAGATTGGTGCGGGGGGACTGGACGAGGCGGGTGGCCTCGATGGCCAGCAGGCTCAGTTCGTTGGTAGCGTCCTCCCCCTCGGGGGTCAGGCCGCCGACGCAGATGTTGGTGATTTCCCCCAGTTCCTCGATCTTGGTCCAGAGATGGCAGAACAGGCCGAGCGTCCCGGCCCGGTCGAGGCGTCCCGCCTGCACGTCGGCCAGGTAGAACGGGTGGAGGTACTGGTCGATCCGGCCGAGGGCCATGGCGTAACGCCCTTCGCTGACGCAGGCCAGATGGACCAGCCAGACCAGTTGCATGGCCTCGTGGAAGGTCCGCGGCGGCTGGTGGGCGAGGTGGCGCAGGTCGACGGGAGCGGGGCTGACGGCGGCACAGCGTTCGGCCAGGGTGCTCAAGCCGTCCAGGCAGACCCGCATGGCGTCGAGCTGGGCGTGCTCCTCGGGCCGGGAATGGCGGTTCCGGCTTTCACGCACCCGGCGGGCGAGGCCGCCGATGCCCTCGGCGAGGAGAGTGGGATAGTCGGGCGTGGCATGGTCGAAACCGGCCTGGAACGTGCGCTGCCCACGCCGGTCGTGTTCGGCCGCGGCGGCCTTGAATTCGGCTTCGCCGACGCCTGGCGGGAGGTGGTCGAGGACGAAATCGGCCCGGCTGCCGGCCAGGGCTTCGCCGGGATGGACGGCCAGGCCGATATGGGCGAGGACGCCGGCGAAGGCGTGGGCGCGGACCAGGGGTTCGGGTTCGCCCGCATGCTCGCGGCAGGCGAGGGCGCGCCAATAGTTGCGCAAATCGAAGGCGCCGCCGATGCGCCGTTGCCGACAGGCGGCCAGCGCCAGTTGCCAGTCGGGGATTGTACCTGCGGTCGCCGGTTGCACCATCGGAATATCTCCAGCGGACGGGATGCAATTACCCTACTATCCTGCTCGGGCGCGCGCAACGCCGGGAATCAAGCCGGTCTATAGTTGCCGATGCCGAGCGGTTGCACTTGAGGGTAGAGGGGAATACAGTGTTCCATTATGTTTGGCCGTGCTCCGGCGCGGATGTTGCCTAGTGTAAGTTGGATGGCCTGTCCTTCATGAAATACGCGATCATCGGTGATATTCACGCCAACCTCGAGGCGCTTCAGGCGGTGCTGGCCAGAGCCGAGGAGCTTGGGGTCGAGCGTTTCATGTGCATCGGGGACATTGTGGGCTACAACGCCAATCCCCGGGAATGTCTCGATATCGTCCGCCAGCTCGACATGGAAATCTGCGTCAAGGGCAACCACGACGAACAGGCCAGCACCGAGAGCGACCTGCTGGGCTTCAACCCCCAGGCGGCCAAGGCGATCCAGTGGACCCGGCGTCAGTTGGACGACGACCAGCGCGACTGGCTGGCGGCGCTGCCCTACAAGGAGCGGGTGGGGGTGAAGCTGACTCTCGTCCACGCCACGCTCGACATGCCGCACATGTGGGGCTACATCTTCGACAAGTTCAGCGCGGAAGTCTGCCTCGAATACCAATTCTCCCCCGTCTGCATGTTCGGGCACACCCATGTGCCGCTGGCCTTCGACAAGTTCGGGGGCTCGGTGACCGGCGGGAAATACGATCAAATCCGCGTCGAGCCCAACCACAAGTATCTGATCAACGTGGGCAGCGTGGGCCAGCCCCGGGATGGCGATCCCCGGGCCGCCTTCGTCACCTACTCCACCGACGACCGCCTCATCACCCTGCACCGGGTCGAGTACGACGTCGCCACCAGCCAGGCCAAGATCGTGGCGGCCGGGCTGCCGGAACGGCTCGCCGAACGTCTTGAGTTCGGGCGCTAACCCAACCTGCGGCGGTCCCGCAACAGATTGTCTTCCGTGAATATTCTGGTGGTAAAACCCAGCAGCCTGGGGGACATCCTCCACACCTTCCCCGCCGTGGACCTGCTCCGCCGCGAGTTTCCCGACGCGGGCATCACCTGGCTGGTGAACGACAATTTCGCCGGGCTGATCGACCTGCTGCCGGGGGTGGACGAGGTGATCCTTTTCCGCCGCCAGCGGTGGGGGCAGTTCCGGCACTGGCACGAGTGCATTCCCTTCGTGCGCGATCTGCGCCAGCGGGGATTCGACCTGGCGATCGACTTCCAGGGATTGCTGCGCAGCGCCCTGCTGGCCTGGCTGAGCGGGGCACCGGTCCGGATCGGCTTCCACTCGGCGCGCGAGTGCGGGCGGATGTTCTACACCGAAAAGGTCATGGTGCCGGCCAATCTGAACCATGCGGTGGACCGCAATGTGTTTCTAGTGCAGAGCGGGCTGCGGCTCGAAGGGGAGATGCGGGTGCCCCCCCTGCGCCAGCATCACGATTTCGACAAATTCGCCCGGCAGTTGATCCAGGAGAACCGGCTGGACGCGGGGCAGGGGCTGCTGGCCGTGGCGCCGGGGGCCCGCTGGGCCAGCAAACGCTGGCCGGCGGAGTCCTTCGCGAAGGTGATCGACAGCGTCGCCCAGGAACGGCCGGAAACGGTGGTCTGGCTGCTGGGTTCCGAAGACGAGCGCGGTCTGGCGGAGGAAGTCCGGGCCGCCTGCCGGGTGGCCTCGCCGGCGAATCTGGCGGGGAAGACCAATCTCGGCACCCTGTGCGAAATGCTGCGCGCCTCGGACGCCCTGCTGACCAACGACAGCGGCCCGATGCATCTGGCCGCCGCCCTGGGGGTTCCCACCGTGGCCATTTTCGGGCCCACCTCCGCCGCGCTGACCGGTCCCTACGGCCCCGGGCATCGGGTGTTTTCGGCCCCGTGCGCGGTGGGGCCCTGTTTCCGCCGCACCTGCCCGCAGGGGGAGCGGGCCTGTCTGGAATCCATATCGAGCAAGAAAGTGGCCGAGGCTCTCCTGGACGTATTGTCGGGGGAGACGAAGCCCAGCCTTTCCTGAAAGGAGATGGTCCTATGAACCGTCGTGCCCATCCTGTTCTTCCTCTGCTTCTGGTCGGTATCGCGCTGTTGTCGGCGACGGCGGTGCAGGCTCAGCTTGGCATCGCCCTGTCGTCCTCCGAAACCCAGTTCCTGCGCTATGAGCCGGTCGAAGTCACGGTCACGCTGCGGAACTACAGCGGCAACACCCTGGCCTTCAGCGAGACGGGGGCGAACCGCGGCTATCTGTATTTTCTGATCGAGAGCCACAACGGCAAGATTGTCCGCCAGCTCAAGCCGGGCAGCAATCCGGCGGACGGTCTGGTGCTCAATGCCGGCGAGACGAAAAGCCTGAGCATTTCCCTCAACAGCTTTTTCGATCTTCGCGCCACCGGGTCCTATACGGTGAAGGCCCGGGTGGGGCATGCCCGGCTGAGCAGCGACTACCAAAGCGAGACCCTTGCCTTCGAGGTTCGCGAGGGGCTGACCATGATTTGCCGCAACGTCGGGATGCCGGGCGGCGAGGGCGACGAGGCGATCAAGACCAAGAAGGCCAGCCTGCTGCTCTTCCAGGCCGGGCAGGAGAGCATCTACTGCCTCCAGGTCGAGGATGAGAAATTTGTCTACGGCACCATCCGCCTGGGGCGTCAGATCAGCTCCTCCGAGCCGGAACTCGACGCCGACGCGACCAGCGACCTGCACCTGCTTTTCCAAGTGACTTCGCGGATTTATTCCTACCGGGTGTACAGTCTGACCGGCGGGCAGGTGCGGCTGCGCCAGGAGACCTTTTACCTGCCGGGCAACGGGGTGCCGCGCCTGAGCCGGAGTCCTGGCTACATCACGGTGGCCAACGGGCGGCCTGCCACGGAGGGGGTGGACTACCGGTTCGAGGGTGGCCAGATCCGCCAGGAAGGGCGGTAGCCCGCTACGGGAAGGGCAGCAGGACTTCCCCCGGCTGGCCGGCGAATCCGGCTTCGCGCAGAAGGGCCAGGTGGGGGAAGAACTCGCCGACTTCGTAGAGGTTGTGGGCATCGGAGCCGAAGGTGAGCTTGACGCCTTCTTCGAGGCAGATGCGGATGAAGTCCACGGGCGGCTCGTTGGTGTGGTAGTTGATTTCCGCCGCCGTGCGGTGTTGTTTCAGCAGTTTCGCCGTTCGGGCGAAGAGGCTGGCAGGAATGGGGAGGCCGGCGCGGCGGAAGACCCGGAAGGGATGGGCCAGGCTGTGGAAGCCGTGCGGGAGAAAGCGTTCGAGGACGGCCATGAACTCGGTTTCCGCCGCCGCCGCGTCCCGCTCGGTTCCGGAGAGGGAGCGCAGGCTGTGCATGGCGCCGATGCGGAAGGCCAGGCGGCGGTTGTCCCCGGGGCTCACGAGGGCGCTGCCGTCCCAGCCGGCATCCACTTCCATGCCCCAGGTTGAGGCGGGGACGCCGTGGGCCTGGAGCAGGCCGAAATAGGTCGCGGTCCGGCGCTGGCGGGGTGGCGCCGCCGCCAGGCCGGCGGCCGCGCAGCGGCCGTAGCCGGGAGCGTCGAAGTAGAGGTGGCCGGAATGCTCGGTGAACACCATGCCCGCCAGGCCCACTGCCTGGGCCAGGTCCCGGGTCCGCCGCATGTCCAGATTCTCGCCGCAGTAGGCGAGGGGGGTGTGCACATGGGTGTCCACCAGGCCGTATTCATCGGGCATGGCGAGGGTGTGCTCCTCGACCCGCACGGCGTCGCCCTCGATCTCCACCATGAGAAAGCGGAAGGGGGCTTCGCAGAGGGCCGGGGCCGCCAGATAGCGGATGCCATCCCGTTCGAGGAGCGGGACGCCGCGATGGTAGTGGCCCGACACGACCAGAGTCACCCCCGCCTCCCGGCAGGCCGCGATGGCCGCGTCCGCGTTCGTGTAGTGGTAGGGGCAGTCGTGCCCGTCCGGAGGGAGCAGGGGCACATGCTGGAGGCAGACCAGGGGGCCGGGGGCGCGGTTTGCTTCGGCCTTCAGGCGGGCGAGGTCCGCCGCCGAGCGTTCCGCGTTGTAGCCCGGTCGTTCCGCGTCCAGGAAGGAGAGGAAACGGATGCCGCCGCAGTCCGCGGCGAAATCGGGGCGGGGCATGGTCCGGTAGAAATCGTCCGGTGCCGGGTCGTGGTTGCCGGGGAGGACGATGACCGGGGCGTCGAGCCGGTCGAGATGCCGGCGCAGGCTGCGCAGTTCGCCCTCGGCGCGGGGGCCCTTGCCGTCGTTGACGAGATCGCCGAGCAGGACCACGGCGTCCGGGCGCAGATAGCGGTTCAGCCGGTGCACGGCCCGGAGCAGCAGAATGTCGGCCAGATCGCCGCGCCGTTTGCCGATGGCGGCGCCGCTCGAGTAATGGATGTCGGCCAGAATCGCGAAGCGCATGGCGGTATTCCTGGGAACGCGAAAAGGCCGGTGCGGGGTCGCACCGGCCTTGGGGAGCGGACAGGCTTAGAAGCCGCCGGGGAAGTTGGCAGCTTCGTGCCACTCGATCTCTTCGTTGTTCTTCCAGGTCAGGCCCGCATAGCCCTTGACATGGCCGTCGCCGAAGAGGACGTTGCCGAACTTGTTGTGGTTGCCGAACTTGTCGGCGGCGAGAGCGGTCTCGGTGCCGCAGTCGTCCTCGGTCAGACCCAGGCCGTCGCTACCGTCTTCGTAGTTGTAGCTGCAGTTGGTGGCGGTGAGGGGGGGGGTGGCGCCGAGGGTGGCCACCGTGTCACGGGTGCTGGGGCAGACGAAGATTTTGGGGGTGCGGAGGTATTCGTTGGTGATCAGGATGCCCAGGCCGACATGGCCGTTGGCGCGGGTGGCGGCGTCGCCGCTCGGGAAGCGCTCGCCGAAGTCGTTCGAGTAGATGCGCATGGAGGTGCCGATCTGCTTCAGGTTGCCGTTGCAACTGATCTGGCGGGCCTTTTCCCGGGCCTGGGCGAGGGCCGGCAGGAGCATGCCGGCGAGAATCGCGATGATCGCGATCACGACGAGGAGTTCGATCAGGGTGAAGGTCTTGTCTTTCTTCATGGCTCTGTTTCCCTTTTGTTGGGAGGTTGGGGGACGACGGACCCTTTGCGGACGCTTGGTTTTCATCAAATCACCCTACCCAGGGTGGATTCTGCGGCTGCTTCCTACTTCTAGGTTGCGGATATTGTAGGAAGGTCTGCGAGGCGTGGCAAGTGTTTTTTCGCAAAATTTTGCGCGGCGGCGGAAAATCTGCCTCGCGGCGGGGCCGGCGCCTGTCCCGGCCCTGTTTTGCGCGACACTTCTGGTATTTCCGCCATCCTCTGCTATTATGTTTGCCAACACTAGCGCATCGAAACGTCGGCATCCCGCGGCCGGGCCGCGTCCGGGTGCCCGGCGGGCGCGTGTCGAGTGGAGCCGCGGGTTCTCCGCGGCCGCAGTGAAGGAATCCCCCCATGCTTGGAATCGACGATCCTCTCATCTGGTCCGCGTATCTGCTCTGCGTGCTGAGCGCCCTGCTCTGCGTGGTCTACGGCGCGGTGAACTGGAACAAGGGTGACGAGCCCGTCCAGCCGGAAGACATCGAGTGGGCGAAAGAGGAAAAGACCGAAGTGGAGGACGTTCTCTGACCTCGGGTCGGAGCATGTCGCAACGCAAGGCATCAACACGGGGAGCCGCAAATGGCCATGGGACTAGGCACGATCATCACCGTTCTGCTTTACCTTCTGATTCTGGGTTATCTTGGGTACCGGGGCTACCGGAACACGAAGACGGCGGCCGACTACATGGTGGCCGGGCGCGACATTCATCCGTTCGTGATGGCGCTCTCCTACGGGGCGACCTTCATCAGCACCTCGGCGATCGTCGGCTTCGGCGGCGCGGCCGGCATGTTCGGCATGAGCCTGCTGTGGCTCACGGTGTGCAACATTTTCGTGGGTATCTTCGTGGCCTTCGTCTGTCTGGGGGGGCCGACGCGGCGGATGGGGCACCACATGGACGCCCACACCTTTCCGGAACTGCTCGGGCGCCGTTTCGACAGCAACTTCATCCAGGTCTTTGCCGGCGTCGTGATTTTCATCTTCATCCCGCTGTATGCGGCGGCGGTGCTGATCGGCGGCACGGCCTTCATCGCCGCGCAGTTCGGCATCGACTACAATGTGGCGCTGCTCTTCTTCACCGCAGTCATTGCGGTCTATGTGATCATGGGCGGCCTGAAAGGCGTGATGTACACGGACGCCCTGCAGGGGGCGATCATGTTCGTCGGGATGCTGATTCTGCTGGTCGCCGCATACACCAAGGTTGGCGGCGTGGTGGAGGGGCACCGGCAGCTCACCGACCTGGGGCAGGCGCCCAGCCTGTTCGCCGGGATCGGTTTCCAGGGCTGGACCGCCATGCCCAAGTTCGGCTGGAACGGCCCCCAGTATGAATTGTGGTGGATTGTGGTTTCGACGCTGGTTCTCGGGGTGGGCATCGGGGTGCTGGCCCAGCCCCAGTTGGCGGTGCGTTTCATGACGGTCAAGAGCAAGAAGGAGCTGAACCGCGCCGTTCTGGTCGGCGGTGTCTTCATTCTGATCATGACCGGGGTGGCCTTCACCGTCGGCAGTCTGTCGAACGTCTACTTCATCAACACCGAGGTGCTCGCGGGCACGGTGATCGGCGAGGGGCAGGCGATGGTGGTCGCCAAGCGCCAGCGCAACGTCAATGCCGGCGATCCCAAGAATCCCAACACCAAGTCCCTGCCCGCCATCGTCATGGATTTGGACACCACCGGCGACGGCAACGCGGACACCTATCTGATCTCCGGCAGTTTCGTGGAGAAGGTGACCCCCCTGCTGCCGAAGGCCGAGATCGTGCCGGCGAGCTACCAGGCGGGCGACAAGGTGACGGTACGGCCGCGCGCCAACGCCTACATGCGGGCGCTGGTCAAGCTGGGGCCGGGCCAGTACGAGTGCATGAGCAGCCGCATCATTCCGCTCTTCATCCGCAACGCCATGCCCAAGTGGTTCGGGCTGCTCTTCCTGCTGACCCTGCTGTCGGCGGCCATGAGCACCCTGTCGAGCCAGTTCCACACCCTGGGCACGAGCATCGGCCGCGACGTGTTCGAGCAGCTTGGCCACACCAAGGGCAAGCTGGACACCGTGCGGGTGACCCGGATCGGCATCGTGGTCGGCATTCTGCTGGCCACCGTCATCAGCTATCTGAATCCCGGCGGCGGCTACATCATCGCCCGCGCCACGGCCATTTTCTTCGGGCTGTGCGCCTCGGCCTTCCTGCCCGCCTTCCTGGCGGCCCTGTTCTGGAAGCGGGCCACCCGCGCGGGGGCCATCGCCTCGATGATCGTCGGTTCCATCATCACGATCTTCTGGCTGGTCCTGGTGAAGAGCGCCGAGGCGGCCGATTTGGGGGTGGTGTTCCTGATTACCGGCGACAAGCCCTCGATTCTGGCCGGCCGCGCGAACTGGCATGCGCTGGACCCGCTGGTGGTCGCGCTGCCCATCGCGGGCCTGGTGCTGGTGGTGGTCTCGCTGCTCACCAAGCCGCTGGCGAAGGAGCATGTGAACTACTGCTTCGGCGGCCCGAAAGTGCGGAAGTAGCATGGTTCCGGTCGGCTGGCGGCGGAGTTCAGGGAACTCCCCGCCAGCCTTGCCGTCCGATCCGGCTGGTGTCGATGGGCAGGAAACCGAGGCCGAAGGCGGGCGAATCCGGCTGGAGCCGGTAGTCGTCGTTGGCCGGATCGATGAAGAGGGGGTCGGCGACGAGCGAATGGCGGTCCATTCCCAGTTCGCGGAGGCGTTCGAGGTCGGGGATTTCCCGGCCCGCTGCCCAGAAGAGGTTGTGGTCGGAAAAGACGATGTCGGGGTCGTTTTTGGGGCCGAGCCCGAGGGTTCCGGCGGGCGAGGAGAAGGCCACCACATTGCGCTCGAAGCGGTTGTTGCGGCCATTGTGTCCCCGGGAGGGACCGTGGTAGAACTGGGTCTCGGCGGCGTCCACCAGAATGTTGTTCTCGATGAGATTGTCGCTGCCGCCGTGGATATAGATGCCGCCCCGGACATTGCGGAAGACAATGTTGTCGCGGACCAGAGTCTTGTCGGTGTCGTTGTCCAGATAGATGCCCCAGGTGTAGTAGGGGCGGACGAGTTCGCCCGTGAAGGTGGTGCCGAGGCCGACGACGTCGCCGATGAGGTTGTTGCGGATGCGGTTGCCCCGTTCGGACTGGTAGGTCATGTAGGTGTGGATGGCGCCGGTGTCCCCGGTTTCGAGGTTCGAGTTGAGGATGCGGTTGAAGGAGATGTCGTTGCCGCCGCAGCGTCCGGTCATGATGACGGGATGGCGGGCGGTGTCGTGGATGTCGTTGTGCATGACCTCGTTGTCGTCGGTGGCCTGGAGGTAGACCCCGGCCCCGTGTTTCCAGATTTGCCCGATCCGGTGGATGTGGTTGCCGAGAATGCGGTTGGCGCGGGTGGTGGCGACGCGGCTGTAGCGCTGGGGGTCGAAGGCGTAGAGATTTTCGGGATGGCTGTTGAGGGTGAAGGCCCCGGCTCCGGTCTCGGTCACCTCGCAGCCGAGAATCTCGTTGCCGGTGCTGGTGCCGTTGACCACGATGGCCCCGCCGCCGAGGTTGCGGAAGGTGCAGGAGAGGAAGCGGCAATGGCTGGTGTCGAGGAGGCGCACGGCGTTGCTTTCGCTGTGGTACCAGTGGTCGCGCTGCCGTTGGTAGGCGGTGTGGGCGAAGGTCAGGCCCACGAAATGGATGTGGTTGCCGCCGCCGATGTCGATCAGGCGTTCGAGCCGCGAGGCGAGGGCGTGGGCCGGTGGTTCCTGGCCGTTTCTGGCGAAGTATTCGAGCAGGCCGGTTTGGCGGTCGTAGTACCACTCGCCGGGCGCGTCGAGGGCCTCGCGCGCGTTTTCGACGAAGAAGCGGGCTCCGAAGGGAAGGCCGAGGTCGCCGTAGCTGGGTTTCTGGCGGGCGATGGTGAGGCGGTGGTGCTCGGGGTCGATGGCGAGAATGGGCTGGATCATGTTCGAGCAGATGCCCGCGCCCTGATAGATCCAGATCACCAGTTCCTTCTCCGGCGAGCGTTCCCAGGCACCCAGGCTGCCGGGGTCGAAATGGACGGTGTCCGCAGAGGGGATATGCTGGACGGCCAGCTTTTCCCCGTGCTTGCGGGCGAAGTGTTCGGCCTGGATTTCGACGAGGTGGCCGTTGGCGGTTGGGGTCGGCGGGGTGCCGGCCGGTTTCCATGCGGGATCGCTGCACAGGACGATGGCATCGATGTTGAGGCCGGGGCCCTGGTCGTTGGTCCAGCGCAGGCGGTGGTTTCCCCGGCGCAGTTGCAGGGCGGCATTGGGGGCGGGTGCCCAGTGGAATCGTTTCCAGTCGCCGGTGTCGGGAAGGTGGTCCAGCTCGATGCGTTGCTCGCCGTCGAGAAGGAGCGAGCAGCGCCCGGCCATGTCGTCGGTGCCGAAGGGCTGGTTCTGGGCCCCGTAGAGGAACCAGACCTGATACTCGCCGTCGGCGGGGACGGCGATGTCGTACTCGGTCCAGTAGCCGGGCAGCATCATGTAGAGGTAGCCGCCATAGCCGCTGCCGCCGCCGGCGGGGAGCCGGGCGAAGAGAAAGTCGCCGAGATGGGGGGCTTCCTCGTTGCGGTTGGGATGGCGGGCGCGGATTTCCCGCCTGCCGTCCACGAAGAGCTGGTCGAAGGCCCAGTCGCGCCCCTCGGGAACCTGGGCCTGCCAGAGACCCTTCTCTCCCCGCCGCCAGTCGGCGATTGGCGCGCCGCCGCTGAGAACCGGCGTCTCGCCCGGCGCCGCCTGCCAGACCACGGGCTGTTCCGCCGTGCCCGAGTCGGCGGGGCCGAGTTGCAGGGTCTCCGGCAGGACATGCAACCCGCCATGGAGGATCACCGTGACGGGCTGGCCGTCGGCCCGGGCTCGCCGGGCGGCGTCGCGGGCCTCTGACAGGGCGGTGAAGGGGGCCTCGCGGGTGCCTTGCCTGGGCGTCGCCGCCTGGGGCGCGACATGGATTTCGACTGCCGGGGAAACCAGGCCGATCAATGCCACGGCTGCGGTCAGATGCCGGATCATGGTTGCGCTCCTTGTTCTACAGGGCGTTTTCCCCCACACCGAGGGCGCGGCTGCCCATGTCGGGCTTGAGCGAGCCGTAGTAGTTTTCGTATGCCGGCTGGGAGGCGACTGGCGCCAGGGTGAGGTCGGGAACGGTGTCTCCGCTATGGAGGAGGACGGTTTCGCCTCGGGCGAGGTCGATCCGGTAGATGCCGTTGCCCTCGTCCACGAGCTGGAATTGCCGCTTGCCGTGGGCCTTGACGCTGCCATCGAGGTTGGGCTGGACGCGCAGGGGCTCGCCCGCCTTGCTGGTGACCCGGACCCAGAGATTCCGTCCTCCCTCGCGTTTGCCGCTGACCTCGAAGGCCCCTTCGGCCAGCAGATTGGCAAAGGCCGCGTCGGCAAAACGGTCGGGCATGGCAGGGAAGACGCGGACGACTCCGCCGTGGGATTGGAGCAGCAGATATTGAATGGATTCCGCGCCGGAGAGGGGCGTTTCGATGACGGGGCCGCCCCGTTCGAGGTACATGGTGTTGGGGAGGAGATAGTCCCGCAGGCGGTCGAGGCATTCGAGGGCGAGATTGCCGTCGCCCAGGGCGGCGGCCATGCAGGTTCCGCCCGTGTAGGAATACCCCTGCAGGGCACCGGTGGTGTGAATCCAGTGAAGGAAGGAGGTTTGGGCGAGGTCCCGTTCCTGCGGATTCTCCAGATCGAGCAGATGGAGGGGATAGAGGGCGAAGAGATGGGAGTAGTGGCGGTGGGAGAGTTCGAAGGGCAGGTCGCGCGCCACCATGATCCCGTTTTCGTCCACGCAGAGTGGCGTCAGGTCGCGCAGGGTGTCGCGCCAGGTGTCGGCGAGTTCGTCGTCGAGGCCCAGCTCGTCGTTGGTTTCGAGCAGGGTTTGCAGTCCCCAGCGGAGGAGGGCGAGGTCGTAGCTGGTGTCGTGGGCGGGGCAGGAGTTGCTGAGTCCCAGTTTGGGGTTGGGGTATTCGGGGGAGGTGGTCTTGGGCAGGTGCAGCCTGCCGTCCTCCCAGCGCCGCAGCAGCTTCAGATAGACATTGAGGTTG
>LVAZ01000621.1 GCA_001603055.1 Victivallales bacterium Lenti_02 | reverse complement strand
CGCCGGGGGTGCCGACGGTGCGGCGGAAGGAGCGGAGGAGGGTGATGTGCATGGTTCGGCGGGCGTCGTCGGCCACGCCGCCCTCGTGGGGGCCGCCGGCGGAGACGAAGGCCAGCCCGCGGTTGCCGTCGCCCACGGCCTGGAGATCGAGGAAGGGTTTTTCGGGAATCTCCATCTCGGACCAGTCGAGGGTTTCGGGGGCGAGGGCGATGGGGCGCTCGGTGAGGTCGTAGGGGTGATGGGCGAGGTAGGTCTTGGCATTGGCTGCGTCGCTGGGAAGAAGCAGGCGGAGGCGGTGGTCCTCGATGGTGTTGTGGACGGTGGTCTGCACCTCGACCGCCGTGGCGCCGCGGCGCAGGGAGACGAGGGAGACGATCCGCAGTTCGCCCCGGTCGCCTCCGCGCCGTTCGGCGGACCAGTCGTAGCGCCGGGGGACCGAGAGGCGCAGCTCGATGCGGAAGGTCACTTGGTCGGGACCGTCGTGGACGACGGATATCTGCGCGCCGCCGCCGCGCGAGAGGACAATCTCGTCGTTGACGGCAGGGCCGTGGAACCAGCCGTCGCCGATTTCGGCGCGGTCCTCGAAGAGCAGCAGGTCGGTGAACTCGTTGCCGTGGCGGAGATCGGTCAGCCGCAGGGTGCCGTCGCCAGCGAGGTCGAGGCGGAGGAATTCGTTCTGGGCGCGGCAGGGGCCGGTGCGGAGGGTGCCGAGGCGGCGCACGACCATGTTGGCCGGGGCCACGCGCAGCGAGGTGAAGCCGAGGCCGGGGAGGTCGAGTTCGGCGGCGACGGTGTAGCGGGCGCCGTTGGCCCCGCCCTCGCCGATGCCCATCTTGGCGAAGTGGGTGCGCTCGCCGAAGCTGGGCACGAGGTCGAGGAGCTGGTAGGGGACTTCCGTGCCGTCGGCAGTGTAGAGGCGGAAGGCGTTGACGGCCTGCGAGCGGAAGCCCTCCTGGAACTTGCGGGGCCAGTTACCGGGGAAATCGATGGGGAAGACGACGACTTCGCGCCGGGCCAGGGGCAGGGGATTGGCGACGGTGACGGTGAACTCGGGGGCTTCCTTGGCCAGATCGGCGCAGGGGGCGGTGAGCAGGCCGAAGGCGCGGTTGCGGAGCTGGTCGGCGAGCAGGCGGGCCTGGTCGAAGCGGTACATCATGTCGCGGTGGACCTGGTCGATCGAGCAGCCGCAGATGCTGTCGTGGGCGTGGTTGAGGAGGACGTTCTCCCAGGCGTGGCGGAGGAAACCCGCCGGGATGGTGTGGCCGGCCAGGGCGGCGAAGGCGAGGAAGGGCTCGGCCCAGAGTTCGAGCAGGGACTGGCAGGCGTCGTTCGCCTGTTTCATGCGCACCCGCGAGGAGGGGCAGTTGGGAATCAGCCAGAGGTAGCCGTGACGGTTCTTGGCCGGTTCGCGCAGTTCGCCCCGGCGGACGGGGACGTCGCGGGCGCCGGCCTCGGCTTCGGCGAAGAAGGCGGGGAGGGTGGAGTGGAGGGCCTCGACGGCGGCGCTGGCCTCGTGGACCATGGCCAGGTAGCGGGGGGCGTCGGCGGCGGGGGGCATGTGGTCGAGGGCGTCCATCAGGCAGAGGGTGTTGCCGTTGGCCCGTTTGATTTCGTGCTCGATGTAGGCTTTGAGACTGTCGCGGGCCTTGGCCTCGTTCTCGGGGGTGGGGGTGCCCCGTTCGAGTTCCCGGCGGGCGCCGACGAAGGCGCCGTAGCCCTGGGCATCCTGGAGCTTGAAGGTGAAGACCCCGGTGCCGTCGGGGGCTTCCCAGGTGAAGAAGGCGGGGGTGGTGTGCTCGTTGGTGCCGCGCCCGAGGACGCAGTAGGGCATGTCGAATCCCTGGTAGATTTGCGGCATCTGGGAGGGGTGGCCGAACATGTCGCAGGTGTAGGCGACGGGCATGGGCTCGACCCCCCATTCGCGCGCGATGCGCTGGCCCAGCAGGAGATTGCGCAGCAACGCCTCCGCGCCGGGGCAGAAGAGGTCCGGCATGGTGAACCAGGGACCGATCAGGATGCGCCCGTTCTGGATCAGCCGTTCCAGACGGGGCTTCTGCTCGGGCCGGATGGCCAGATAGTCCGCCAGCACGCAGGTCTGGCCGTCGAAATGGAAAAAGCGGAACTGCTCGTTCCGCTCCATGAGATCGAGCAGACCGTCCACCAGCTCGACGAAGAGCAGGCGGAATTCCTGGAAGGTGCGGTAC
>LVAZ01000119.1 GCA_001603055.1 Victivallales bacterium Lenti_02 | reverse complement strand
GTCCGCATCTGGCTTACGTATGGTCTGATTGCCGCCGCCCGGGGCGGCGAGCCGCGCGCCTTCGCCCTGTTGCGCCGCTGGCAGGACTGGTTCAACCGCTGCCCGGACCTGCCCGTCATCAAGTATCTCATGCTGGCCTTCCAGGGGGTGGTCGCCTCGCCCAGCGTCTTCGTCACCGAGATCGGCTGTTCCCAGGACATGGAGATTTGCCGGGAGTACTACGAGGAAACCTGGCGGCTGGCCCAGTTCATCGCCCGCGAGCGGGACGCCGTCCACATCCGCCGCCAGCCCGGCAAAGAGCCGCATCCGCACGGCAGCGAGCTGGAAGGGTTCGAGGGTTATCTCGACCTCTATCGCTACTACGGCGCACCCTATCTGCTCAATGCCGTCAAGGGCTGCTGGGACCTCTATGTCCGCGACTGGCAGCACCCCGGCGGCGGCATCGTCATGTGCGAGGCGTCGCCGACCGCCCATCCGGGCTGCAACTACTTCTACAAGAACTTCAAGTACAACGAGCTGTGCTGTTCCTCCTTCTGGCTGTACCTGAACCAGCGCCTGCACCGGCTCTTCCCCGACGACGAGCGCTATGTGTTCGAGATGGAGCAGAGCATCTACAACATCGCCATCGCCAATCAGAACGGCGACGAGGACATCCGCTACTTCGCCTATCTGGACGACCAGAAGGCCGCGCCCCAGCGCCCCAACCACTGTTGCTCCGGAGTCGGCACCCGCATTTTCGGCTCGCTGCCGGAGTATCTCTACACGATGACCAGGGACACGCTCAGTTGCGACATCTACGCCTCGTCGGTGCTGGCTTGGGAGACTGCCCGGCAGGTGGTCACGGTCCGGCAGGAAAGCGGCTTCCCCGACAATGGCCGCGTCGCGCTGGAGTTCGAGCTGGCCGAACCGCAGGAGTTCACTCTGCGCGTGCGCATTCCGCGCTACGCGACGGCCCCGGTGCCGGTGCTGCTGAACGGCCAGGAACTCGCGGTCGGCCAGCCGGGTAGCTACGTGGTTCTCTATCGCCAATGGCGGAGCGGCGACCGGCTCGCGCTGACGGTCCCGATGGGGTTCGCCGCCCATCCCTATCAGGGCGACAACGCCGTCGACGGCTACGAGCGCTGCTCCTACACCTACGGCCCGCTCCTGATGGCCGTGGTCGGGCCGCGCAACCACGACCTCGGCACTGTGCTTCCCGGCACGGGGGCGACGCTGATTGAGCGGCTTACGGTTGGGGACGCGCCGCTGTCCTTCGCGATCAAGGGCAGTCCCGAGTATCAGGTGCGACCCTACTACGAGCTGCAGAGCGAAATCTTCAGTTGTTTCCCCATGTTCAAACAGGCGGGCAAGAGCCAGGGCTAGCTACGGCAGCTTGCCGGCCGGGGGAAGCTGGCGGATTTTGTCCAGCATCCCGTCGGTCTGAAACAACGATGCCTCGTCGCGCTGGCGAAGATAGTCGCGCAGGACCACTTGGAAATACACGGTGCCGTCGGGGCCGCGTCCGAAGGTGAGGCGGCCCTCCTCGTAGTCGCGGCTGGGATCGCGGTCGCTGGCCAGCCGGTAGCGTTCCTGGCGCTGCGGGGCGGTGATTTTCGCCGTAGCCTCCCAGGGATTGAGGCCGGAGGCCGGCCAGCCGTGGCGTTCGCAGAGCTGCACGGTAGGACGGAGAATGCGGGCGGCGGCGTCCAGGTATTCCGGCTTGGGCTCGACTGCGTGGGCGAGCAGGATGCCGTGGGTGTATTCCAGATTCCAGGAGAGCCCGGCGGTTGCCGCGTGCGGATAGCCCCAGCCGCCGCCGGGTTGCTGGACCCGCGCCATCCAGTCGTTGAGGGCGAGAATGCTCCGGCGCAGGCGCTCGTCCTGCGGGGTGTGCTGGAGCAGATAGGGCAGGGCGTTGGTGGCGTACTGCACGATGTAGGGTTTGACGAACGGGGTCTTATAGCCCCTGGCGTCGTCCCCGATGTAGAGGTCGTTGCCCACCGCCGGTTTGCCGCTTTCGGTGAAGAGCAGGTCCGGTCCCTGGGTGGGCTGGAAGGTTTCCCAGAGACGCACGGCGTTGGCGAGATGCCTGACGTCGCCGGTGTATTCGGCCATTTTGACGGCGTCGGCGACCACGCCGACGGTGCGGGTGTAGTTCAACCCGGCGTGCTGGTTGGCGATGGACCAGTCCGCCGCCGCCAGAGCGGCGTGGCGGTAGCGGGGATCGCCCGTCTCCTCGAACATCAGCCAGAAGTTGCTCCAGCCTTTGTGGACGAAGATGGGCGAATCGCTGAACCGGGGATTGAAGGTTCCCGGACCGTGCCCCGGCTTGTTGCGCCAGGAGTTGCCGCGTCGGCAGGCCCCGTGGAAGGCCGGGTTTGGCCCCCAGTACATGCCGAGGTCGAAGTAGTTGCGGCACCAGTCGTGGGCCACGGCGCGCAATCTCGGATCGCCGCTGCGGAACCAGTCTTCCCAGACGTAGAGGCTGTGGTTGAGGCGGACGGCGGAGGTGTAGTCGCGCCGGGTTTGTCCCGGCGACCAGGACCAGGGCATGGAGCCGAGGTCGTCGCCCTTCATCTGCATGTCCTGCAAGGCGAAGACCATCTTCTCGACGCAGGTTTTCAGCACGGGGTGCTCGACCCGCAGCGGCGGGCCGGTACGGTAGACCGCGTCGTAGGCTTCCCAGGCGGCATGGCCGTACAGCGGCCCGTCGAGGGTCGCCGCCAGCAGCGAACGTTCGCCGGGGAAGAGGACCAATTCGCTGAAACGCCAGGAACCTTCCTGGATCATCAGCCCCTCGGTTTCGAGATTCGCCACCGGCTCGTTCCGGTTCGAGAGCAGCCCGGTCTCGTGCGCCGCGAAGGTGCCGCGATTCTGGCGGAGGGCGAGGGGGTTGGCGACCGCGAACAGGCTCCCGTCCGCCAGGGTGAACTCCGCGATCAGGTCCGCGTTGGCCGTGTCCGTGAACTTCCCGTCCGGATTGCGGCCGAGAAAATGGACGGGGGCGGCGGGAAGCTGATTTCCCCGCGCGCCGGGGGCGCTCAGTTTCCAGCCGAAATCCGGGGTCCAGTGGTCCCCGGCGGGTTTCGCCTGGAGGCGGTGGGTCAGGCGGATTTCGCCGGTGCCGTTCACCTGGACATCCACCTGGCCGGCCCATTCCTCGCCCGGACGGTCGTAGCGCAGCCACACATGGTGGGGACCGTTTTCGATCACCGTCAGGCTGGTTTCGGTGCCAGTCGCCGGACCGAGGGGTTCGGCCCGGACCAATTCCCCGCCGTCGGCGGAGCGCAGGATGATGCGGTCCATGGTCGGCTCCACCCGCCAGGGACCGGCGGCAATGATTTGGGGCACCGTTGGTTCCGCGCTTTCCCCCGGGCCGGGTTCGTAACGGCAGGCGACGGTCTCCCCGGCCGCCAGCGCCACGGGAAAAGAGAGCATGACCCGGCGAACCGAGCCGTCGGGATGCCGCGTGATCACGCGGGCCTGCACTGCCAGGGGCTGGTCCCCGACGCTGGCCGTCTGGGGCGGCGCTCCCGGAAACAGCCCGGCGGGCAGGGGCAGGGAAACCCGCGCCACGCTCCGCACCGCGACCGTTGCCGGATTCGTCACCGTGAAAGGCACCCCCTCGGCCACGCAACGGGGAACGGTCAGCCCGAGGGCCGCGACCAGCAGAGACAGTCCACAGCGGATATCCATGATGCTTGTCTCCCGATTGGGCAGGCGCATGCCTGCAACACTCTGGCATCCGGTCACCTGCCGACAGACCGTACCATGCTCTCCGGCAAGCGCAAGTGGGAATCCGCTTCTACGCGGCGGGGGGGCGGCTGCCGGTGGCCTGCTGGAAGGCTTTGGGGGACTGGCCGGTGTGTTTTTTGAAGAAACGGGAGAAGTAGTATTCCGAGCTGAAGCGGAGGTCGCGGGCGACCTCGCGGATGGGGGTGCCGGGGACCAGTAGCATCTTGGAGGCCTTGCGCAGGAGGGTGTTCGAGAGGAAGTCCTTGGGGGTCACGCCCAGATCGCGGGTGAAGGTCCGGGAAAAGACGTCGGGGCGCTGGTCCATGCGGCTGGCCAGTTCCTCGACGGTGGTGGTGGCGTCGCCCTGCCGGCGGACGAAGTCAAGGACGGCGGTGTAGTGGCGGCTGGCTGCGAGATGGCGCTGCAGGTCGGCGGTGCGGGGCGGCAGCCAGGCGGCGCAGAGGTCGAAAAGGAGGGCATTCACCCGGCAGAGGGCGCGGAGTTCATCCGGGTCCTCGAGGGCGGCCTTGGCTTCGGAGACCCGTTCCGGAGCCTGCCGGGACTCGCAGGTTTGGCTGCTGCCGAAGAGGTCGAACCCGTAGAAGAGATCGAGGTTGAACTGGAGCGAGACAAAGGCGATGTCCGGGGTGATGTCCAGCCCCACCGGCAGGTTGCAGGGGATGAAATAGAGCCCGCCCGCCCGCAGGGGGAATTCCTGCCCGGCGGCGGGATTGCGGAGGGTGCAGGCGTCGGTCCCGGCGTCGCGGAAAACCAGCAGCAGCCGGTTCACGCTCATCGCGCTCGCCGACGGGTGGCATTCGTAGGCGTGGACAATGGCGGCGTAGGCCAGGCGCAACTGGTTCAGGGCCTGGAGCGGAGGCAGTTTCTCTTTCCGGTCGATCTGCATGGCAGGGAAGCCGGAACGGCTAGCGTTTCATCCCCTGGGCAATGGCAATGGCTTTGCGGACGGCCTGATTCGCTTCGCGGAGGGCCTGTTCGGCCTGTTCGGCGCTGACTCCCGCCAGTTGCATGACGATGGCGCAGCGAGTGGTGCCGGCCTGCTCGAAGATGCGGACGGCCTCGGCCCGGTCGGCGCAACCGGTCACATCCTGGAAGACGCGCAGGCGGCGCTCGTAGATTTTCGAGTTGCAGAGATTGTTCGCCTTCATCGAGGCCATCATGTTGCTGTAGACATGGCCCAGGCGGATCATGGTGGTGGTGGTGACCATGTTGACGACCAGTTTTTCGGCGGTTCCCGCCTTCATCCGGGTCGAGCCCTGGAGGGCTTCGGGGCCGGTGTCCACCTCGATGGCCACCTCGGCGAGGGCGCTGATTTTGGCGCCGGGGTTGCAAGCCAGCGAGACCCGTCCCGCGCCGATTTCCGCCGCGTAGGCCAGGGCCCCGGCGCAGAAGGGGGTCCGGCCGCTCGCGGCCAGAGCCATGACCGTGTCGTTGGCCGACAACTGGATGGCCGCCAGATCGCGCCGCGCCGCCGTTTCGTCGTCCTCGGC
>LVAZ01000620.1 GCA_001603055.1 Victivallales bacterium Lenti_02 | reverse complement strand
GAGGCGGCCCCCGCCCCCGAGGCGGCGAAGCCCGAGCCGGAGGGTTCCCAGCTCGACCTGACCGAAATGCAGAACATGCCGATGGCCGATCTCACCCGCATGGCCATCGAGCGGAACGTCGAGGGCGTGGGTTCGCTGAGCAAGCACGATCTCATCTTCGAGATTCTCAAGAACAACAACGAGCAGAACGGCGCCATGTGCGGCGGCGGCGTGCTGGAAGTGCTGCCCGACGGCTTCGGCTTCCTCCGCACCCCCTGCTACAGCTACCTGCCCTGTCCCGAAGACATCTACATGAGCCCCTCCCAGATCCGCCGGTTCAGCCTGCGCACGGGCGACACGGTGCGCGGGCAGATCCGCCAGCCGCGCGAGAAGGAGCGCTTCTTCGCGATGCTCAAGGTGGACAGCATCAACGGCGAGCCCCCCGAGCAGAAGAAGGCCAAGGTCCCCTTCGAGAACCTCACCCCATACTTCCCCACCCGGCGGCTGATCCTCGAACGGGACGCGAAGGAAATCTCGATGCGGGTGGTGGACCTCATCACCCCCGTGGGGCGAGGCCAGCGCGGCCTGATCGTGGCCCCCCCCCGCACCGGCAAAACCGTGCTCCTGCAGAAAATCGCCAACAGCATCACCCAGAACAACGACGACATCGAGCTGATCGTCCTGCTCATCGACGAGCGGCCCGAGGAAGTCACCGACATGAAGCGCTGCGTGCAGGGCGAAGTGGTCAGCTCCACCTTCGACGAGCCGCCGGACCGCCATGTGCAGGTGGCCGAGATGGTGATCGAGAAGGCCAAGCGCCAGGTCGAGCACGGCCGCCATGTCGTCATCCTGCTCGACAGCATCACCCGCCTCGCCCGCGCCTACAACACCATCGAGCCCCACAGCGGCCGCATCCTCTCCGGCGGCGTGGACGCCAACGCCCTCCACAAGCCGAAACGCTTCTTCGGTGCCGCCCGCAACATCGAGGACGGCGGCAGCCTCACCATCCTGGCCACCGCCCTGATCGACACCGGCAGCCGCATGGACGAGGTCATCTTCGAGGAATTCAAGGGCACCGGCAACATGGAACTGCACCTCGACCGCCATCTGGTCGACAAGCGCATCTACCCCGCCATCAGCATCGAGCGCAGCGGCACCCGGCGCGAGGAGCTGCTCCTCCATCCCGACGAGCTCGACCGCGTGTGGACCCTCCGCCGCGTGCTCAACGGCGTCCCCGGCACCGAGGCCATGGAACTGCTCATCGGCAAACTCAGGAAAACCGCCAACAACATCGAATTCCTCATGTCCCTGCAAGTCTAGCCCCCGCTTCCCCGCCCCTTCCGAGAACAGGCGTTTGCGAAGCGGAAACATAGCTGTAAGATTGGGTATGGCGACGACCCGTCTAGTCGGAGGCGGGTCACGGATAGCGAATGCGCCAAGCGCCCAAACCAAGGAAAAACCGAACATGGCCAAGCTGGAGACAATGACCTGTCCCTATTGCGACTCGAAAGTCAATATGGCGGACGTCGAGATCGACGACGGGACCTGCCCGGAGTGCGGCGCGCCCCTGATGGGCTCGCTCATCTTCGACAACGTCCATGACGACGACGACGACGAACCCTTCGAAGAGGGCGACGACCAACTGGTCGGGCTGGACGACGACGAGGATCTGGACGACGACATGGACGACGACCTGGACGACGACGAGTAGGACCACGCCGCCGACCGGGCGCCGCATCCGCCGACGATGACCCAGACCAGCAAGACCGCCTACGACGAAAGCAAGATCCGGACGCTAAGCTCCCTGGAGCACATCCAGGCGCGTCCCGGCATGTACGTCGGTCGTCTCGGCAACGGGGACGAGCCGGACGACGGGGTGTACGTCCTCCTCAAGGAGGTCGTCGACAACAGCATCGACGAGTACATCATGGGCCACGGCAAGAAGATCGACCTGGCCATAGACGGCGAGGGCGTCGTCGCGGTGCGCGACTACGGTCGCGGCATCCCCCTGGGCAAAGTGGTCGAATGCGTGTCCCGGATCAACACCGGCGGCAAGTACAACGACGACGTGTTCCAGTTCTCCGTCGGCCTCAACGGCGTCGGCCTCAAGGCCGTGAACGCCCTCTCCTCCTCCTTCCAGGTGACGTCGCACCGCGACGGCCGCTTCAAGCGCGCCCGCTTCGCCGACGGCGTGCTGACCGCCGAGGAGGAGGGGACGACCGAGGCTCCGGACGGCACCGAGATCGTCTTCCGCCCCGGCACCCAGTATTTCGGCGATTTCCACTTCCAGGAATCCCTGGTGCGCCGCCGCCTGCTCACCTACGCCTATCTGAACAGCGGCCTCTCGCTCTTCTACAACGGCGAGCGCTTCTACTCGAAGAACGGTCTGCTCGACCTGCTCGGGGACAAGCTGGACGGGGAGCGGCTCTACGACATCATCTACCACCGCAGCGAGCAGCTCGAGTTCGCCTTCTGCCATTCGGCGGACGGCTACGGCGAAAGCTACTACTCCTTCGTCAACGGCCAGTACACCAACGACGGCGGCACCCATCAGTCCGCCTTCCGCGAAGGCATCCTCAAGGGGGTCAACGAGTTCTCCGGCAAGCTGCTGAACGGGAACGACGTGCGCAACGGCATCGTGGGCGCCGTCTCGATCAAGCTGAAGAACCCCATCTTCGAGTCCCAGACCAAGAACAAGCTGGGCAACGCCGAAATCCGCTCCGAGCTGGTCGGGCGCATCAAAGACGCCGTCACCTCCCATCTCTACAAGCATCCCGACGCGGCCGAGGCGATCATCGAGAAGACCATGCGCAACGAGCGCCTGCGCCGGGAAATCCAGAACGTCAAGCGCCAGGCCAAGGAGCAGGAGAAGAAGACCCGGCTCAAGATACCCAAGCTGCGCGACTGCAAGTACCACCTGAACGACGACCGCCCCCGCAAGGGCGACTTCCCCGGCGAGCGCTCGATGATCTTCCTCACCGAGGGCCAGTCCGCCGCCGGCTCGCTGATCAGTTGCCGCGACGTGGACACCCAGGCCGTCTTCTCCCTCCGCGGCAAACCCCTCAACGTCTTCGGCCACCGCCAGGAGACCGTCTACAAGAACGAGGAACTCTATTTCGTCATGCAGGCCCTCGGCATCGAGGACGGCCTCGAATCCCTGCGCTACGAGAAGGTCATCATCGCCACCGACGCGGACGTGGACGGCGCCCACATCCGCAATCTGCTCATCACCTATTTCCTCACCTTCTTCGAGCCGCTGGTGCAGTCCGGCCATCTCTACATTCTCGAAACGCCCCTGTTCCGGGTGCGGACGAAGAGGGAGACCCTGTACTGCTACAGCGAGGACGAGCGGGACGCGGCCATCGCCCGCCTGGGCAAGGGCACCGAAGTCACCCGCTTCAAAGGGCTCGGCGAGATTTCGCCCAAGGAGTTCGGCCAGTTCATCGGCGAGGACATGCGCGTGCGCAGCGTCTCGGTGGACAGCCAGCGGGCGGTGCCCAAAATGCTCGATTTCTTCATGGGCAAGAACCCCCCCGCCCGCCGCTCCTACATCATGCATCATCTGCTGC
>LVAZ01000118.1 GCA_001603055.1 Victivallales bacterium Lenti_02 | reverse complement strand
CTTTACTTATTGAACGAAGAGCAAAAATGAGGAAGATGGATTCAACCAATGGATAAGCAGCACGTTCCGGATTTTCCGGCAGAACCGAGCGCGTGGAGCGGCCGCGTCCTCGCGGCCACGGCGCAAAGCGCCGGGACGGCCCCGGCCAACCCGGAAAGCGATTGCATTGTTTTGGGAGAACCGAGCGCGTGGAGCGGCCGCGTCCTCGCGGCCACGGCGCGAAGCGCCGGGACGGCCCCGGCCAACCCGGGAGGTGGGCATGGCGTGGGATGGGTGGCCGCGAGGACGCGGCCGTTCCACACGCTTGTTTGGTTGGGTGTTCTTGGCTTCGTGGATGTGTTGCCTGGCTTTTTCATTCCGATAACCATACGAAGTGATTGAGAGCACCTTGATAGGGCCATTCGTCCCACGACTTTGCCAAGCCCCGACGAACAGGGTTGTTTCTCAAATACTCGGTTTTTCGGAGAAAATGATCGCTTGTACGTATCTGGGTATCCCAACAGTCCGGTATCCAGGCACTTTTCAGAATCTCGCATCGCTCACCAGCCAAGCGTTTCCAGAATCCGCACCAGTGACGCAACGGGCTGGGATACGGGCAAGAGGGAGAACAAAAGAAATGAACATGCTCCGGCATAACGACATACGACCCAACCAGCCAGAATGATGCTTCGCGCCATGCGTATTGCAGCGCCTCATGCACCGCTGGGTTGCATAGAATCTGACGGTTTTCTATGGTGGCAACGGTCACATGCAGAATCGTTGGACGATTGTGCTTGCTCACGGGAGGAATGTGTGCGGGATGTCGACGGAAAAAATCCATGTCAGGCGAACCTAGGAAACAGCCGGGACGGCCCCGGCCAATCCGGAAAGCGATTGCGTTGTTTTGGAAGAACCGAGCGCGTGGAGCGGCCGCGTCCTCGCGGCCACGGCGCAAAGCGCCGGGACGGCCCCGGCCAACCCGGAAGGTGGGCATGGCGCGGGATGGGTGGCCGCGAGGACGCGGCCGCTCCACACGAAAGGTTGGCATGGTCTTGTACGCTTTATGGCAGAGCCGAACGCGCAAAGGGTCGGGACGGCCCCGGCCAATTCGGAAAGAGTTATTCTTGTCCTGGCAGAACCGAGCGCGTGGAGCGGCCGCGTCCTCGCGGCCACGGCGCATAGCGCCGGGACGGCCCCGGCCAACCCGGCGGGTGGGCATGGCGCGGGATGGGTGGCCGCGAGGACGCGGCCGCTCCACACGCTTGGTTGATTGGGTTTTCTCACCATCTTTTTGGGTGATGCGTTCAGAAACGTTTGGGCTTTTGCAGGTGGATGAGCAGGAAACGGGATTCCTCGATGGCCTCGTAGCGGTGGTCGAGGACCCCGTCGAATTGGATGGCCTCGCCGCTGGCGAGGACGAGTTTTTCGTGCGGCAGGTGGAAGACGATGCGGCCGGAGAGCACCCAGCAGATTTCGAAGTCGTCGCTGTGGACCTGGGGGCGTTCGGTGGCCGAGCCGGCCGGGGCCTGGCCCAGCAGGCAGCGCAGGTTGCCGTAGCTGATTTCCTGGAAGCGGATGCCGTGGTTCACGTGCTCGGTCGCGACCCGGCGGTGGGCGGAGGGGGATTCGGCGATGGCCAGCAAATCCGACGGGGTCATGGCGAAAACCCGCGCCAGACGGTATAGGGTATCCAGTCCGGCCAAGGTCTGGTTGCGTTCGAGTTTGGAGATCACCGCCGGCGACACGCCGGACCGGGCGGACACGTCGGCGATGCTAAGGCCCTCGTGCCGACGCAGTTCGCGCAGAACTGAGAAGTCGTATAGCATATGGGGGGACGGTTCGGACATGGCGGCGATTCGGATTTTTCTTTTCCTATCATAATTTGGCCTATCCGTATCGTCAAGGAACGTTGTTCGGGATTGAATAGATTTTCGGCTTCGCTCGTCCTTCCCGATGTGAAGCACGCCCATACTGGAGATTTCCGATGCAAACCCGCCTGGTATCAAGCGCCCTGCTGGCCCTGGCCGTCCTGTCGTCCGGATGCATGACCGGTTCCTATCTGCGCCGAGGCGATGCGGCCTATGCGGCGGGGAATCCGGAGGAGGCGCTGCGCTACTACGAGCAGGTCAACCGGCGTTCGGACGAGTTCCGCGCGGACCCGGTTTTCCAGGAGCGCCTGCGGCATATCCGGATGGATGTGCTGGTGACCCAGGGCAGACGGGATCTGACCGCCCGGAGCTGGGACGCGGCGATTGCGAAATTCGACGGGGCCCTGGCCCTGTCGCCTTCCTTCGAGTCGGCGGTGCGGCTCCGGGCCGAGGCCCGGCGGGGGGCGGCGGACGAGGCGCTGGAACGGGCCTTGCAGGCGGCGGACCGGAACCAGTTGGTCGAGGCGGGGCGCTTCTGCGACCGAGGGCTGGCCTATCTGCCGGACCACACGGGTCTGCAACGGGCCAAGGCCAGCCTGACGGCGGCGAACCATTCGGCGGACGAGGCGGCGGGGCTGGCGCGGGCGGCGGAATTCGCCAACGGCCAGCGCTGGCGCGAGGCGGAGGCCAGCCTGGCGGCGGTGCTGGAACTCAATCCCTACCAGTTGACGGCGCGCGCGCGGTTGTCGGCGGCGCGGGGCAAACTGGCCGAGGAACTGCGCCTGCTGGGCGTGGCCCAGGCGCAGTTGCGGCGGGGGGATTTGGCGGCGGCGGAAAAGCAACTGGCCGATCTCCGGCGGCAATTTCCCCACAACGAGGAAGCCAAGGCCTTGGCCGCCGATCTGGGGGCCAGGCTCGGCGAGGCGCGGAATCTGATTGCAAGTGCCAGGCAGGCGGAACGGGATGGCCGTCCCGGCCTGGCCCTGCTGCGTTTGCAGACCGCCCGGGAATTCTGGCCGCTGGGGGTCGAGGACAAGGAGTTGGCGCGCCTGCAGGGCGTGCTGCTCCAGCTTTATCCGGTGCGTTTGGCCTGGGAGGCGCAGGGGCCGGGTGCCGACCTGCTGCGCGGGCCTTTGGGAGCCAAGCTGAAACAGCCTCCGAAAAGCGATCAGGAGGCATTTGTCCTGGTCCTCCAGGTGGCGCGCGGGGGGAGCCGGACCGAGCAGGTGGGGAGCGAACAGTTGCAGCACAGCTTCACGACCAGACAGATTCAGCCCAATCCGGAACTGCCCCAGATACAGCATCTGGTCGAAATCCGGCGTTTGGAGGAGCGGGCGGCCCGCCAGCGCTACGACGAGGCGGTGCGCGATCTGCGCCGGGCCGAGCACCAGATTCCGCCCCATGATCCGCAGCGGCCGGCGACCCTCCAGCGTCTGGAGCAGCGCATGCGCCAGGCCGGCGACAACCTGCGCCGGGCGGAGCGGGAGATGGAGCATGCCCTGCACCGTCTGCGCACCACCTCGCCCCATGTCGAAGTGGTCATGACCCAGATTCTGCCCTACATGCAGCACACGGTGCGGAAGACCTACGACCTCTCGCTGGTGGCGACGATGCGCTTCGCCGGCGAAAACGTGGCCGGACCGGTGGACTTTGCCCGTTCCGTCGTTTCGGAAGACCGCGAAATCCAGGGCGCGAATCCGGCTCTCGGTCTTCCCGAGGACCGTCTGCAACTGGCCAGCGACGCGGAACTCGCCGCCGGCGCCGCCGAGGTCCTGGCCAAGGACGCGGCCGAGTGGGCCCGGTCCGTCGCCGCCGAAGCCTGGATTCTCCAGCTCGAAGCCAGCGCCGCCGAACTCGAACGCCAGGGGTTGCCCGACGACGCCGTCGAACTCCGCCTGGCCGCCCAAACCCACCGCCAGCAGAGCGGACGGTGAAGGCAAGAGCGGATTGGGGGGTTACATTGGCGGCTCGCCCGGCGTGGGGACCATGCCGGATAGATTCACGTTCATGCCAGCGTGCCGATGAGACATCCATTCCGCGACCGGGATTTCCGTCCGTTGTTGTTGCTTGTCGCCCTGCTTGGGGTGGTTTGGCTGCGCCATCATCCGCGGGAGCGGGATGACGGGCTGGGGCAGGCGACCGTCTCGGTCGGGCAGGCGCTGGATTTGTTCCCGGAGGCTGCGGCACTGGCGGCGACGGAGGACCAGGGCCGTTTTGCCGTGCTGGACGCGGCGGGCGGCGAAATCGGGGTTTTGCTGGTTTCGGGGCCGGACACCCGGCGGGTGACGGGGTACGGAGGGCCGACTCCCGTCGCGGTCGGGCTGGACGCTGACGGCGCGGTGCTGGGGGTTCTGCTGCTCGACAACCACGAGAGCGAGGATTATCTCCAGGACGTGCTGGACAGTCCTCTGCTGGAGTCGTGGAACGGGCTGTCGCCGGCGGCGGCCCTGCGCAAGCCGGTGGATGCGGTGAGCGGGGCCACCATGAGCAGCAGCGCCATCATCGAGACCGTGCAGTTGACGCTGCAAGCCCAGGTGGCGGAACCGCTCGCGGTGGCTCGCCCCATCAGGCTGCTGAGCCTTGGCCGGGTGGCGCTGTGGCTGGTGCTGCTGGCCGACCTGGCCTTGTTTTTCTTCGCCAAGCGCCTGCACCGTATCCGCCACCTGATTTTGGCCATGAACGTGGTGGTGGTCGGGTTCTGGCTAACGGACATGCTTTCCCTGGCTCTGCTGGGCGGCTGGCTCCAGCATGGGATTCCCGCCCGGGCCTGGCTGGGCGTCGGGGCGGTGCTGCTGCTGGCCGTGCTGCTGCCGCTGTGTACCGGACGGGATTTCTACTGCACCTGCGTCTGTCCCTATGGTTCCTTCCAGGATTTGCTTGGCCGCTGGCATCGTTTCCACCAACGCGCCCCGAAATGGCTGGTTTCCTTCCTGTGCAGTGTGCGCGGGCTTCTCCTCGGGCTGGTATGGCTGGGCTTGGTGGCGGGGGCGACGGTTGACCTGACCGGTGCCGAGCCCTTCGCCGCGTTCCACTGGCGGGTGGCCGGAGCCGGCGTGTTGGTTCTGGCGGGAGTGTTCCTGCTGCTGACCTTGTTTATACCCCGCGCGTGGTGCCGGTTGCTCTGTCCCACCGGGCGTTTGCTGCGGGTGGCGCGCTGCTCCCGCGGCGGGGGGGATGGAGCCGGGTGGGTGTCATTCGGCCCGTACTGCGTCTGCCTGCTGGCGGTGGCGGCGGGTTGGCTGGCCTGGACCAGCGCCTATGTGCCTGCCAAGGGCGGGGCGGATGTGCTGGAGGTCATCCACAGCCGCCGCAGCGTGCGGAACTACACGGACGAACCCGTCACCCCGGAGCAGCTTGAGACCCTCCTGCGGGCGGGGATGGCGGCGCCGACGGCGCGCAACACCCAGCCCTGGGCTTTCGTGGTGGTGACGGAACGGGAACGCTTGAGCGCGCTGGCCGAGCAGCTTCCCTACGGCAAGATGCTGGCCAAGGCGGGCGCGGCCATTGTCGTCTGCGGCGACATGGAGCGGGCCATGCCGGGCGTGGCCCGGGACATGTGGGTGCTGGATTGCACCGCCGCCTCCCAGAATATTCTGCTTGCCGCCGAGGGCATCGGCCTGGGGGCGGTATGGGTGGGCATCCATCCCATTCCCGAGAACATCGCCACCGTCCGCCGACTGCTGGACCTCCCGGAGACGGTTCACCCGTTGAACGTCATCTCGATCGGCCATCCGCTCGGCTTCGAACAGCCCAAACGGAAATACGACGAGCGCAAAATCCACCGCGAGGCCTGGCGGGCGGAGTAGTCGTCCGGAGGGCGGCGGGGCATTTCGCCCCGTGCAACCATCCGGCCTGGCCCGTACTCCAACACTGTGTTCCTGGCGGTGGGGGGGGAGGAAACGCGGTTTTTCTGCATTGGTGTGCGTATGACCGGCGACCAACTGATTGTTTTTGCTGTTCTGGCGGCGAGTCTGGCGTTGTTCGTCTGGAATCGCTGGCGGTACGATGTGGTGGCGGTGCTGGCTTTGCTGGTGGTGGCGGTGCTGGGAATTGTCCCGCCCGGCGAGGTGTTTTCGGGGTTCGGCCATCCGGCGGTGGTGACGGTGGCGGCGGTGCTGGTGCTCAGCCGGGGGCTGCTCAACGCCGGCGTGGTGGACACGCTCGCGCACCAGTTGACCCGGGTCGGCGACCGCCCGTGGATTCAGGTGGCGGCCCTGACGGGGATCGTGGTCCTGAGTTCCGGATTCATGAACAACGTGGGGGCGTTGGCATTGTTCATGCCGGTGGCGATCTGGATGGCCCGTCAGAACGGGCGTTCGCCCTCGTTCCTGCTCATGCCGCTGGCCTTCGGGTCGCTGCTCGGCGGCATGCTCACGCTCATCGGAACGCCGCCGAACATCATCATTGCCGCCTATCGCGAGGAAACCGGGGTGCCTCCCTTCGGCCTATTCGATTTCCTCCCGGTCGGCCTGGTGGTCGCCGCGGCGGGGTTGGCGTTCATCGCTCTGGTGGGCTGGCGACTGCTGCCCCGGCGCCAACAGCCGAACGATACCAAGGATTTGTTCGAGATCAGCGCCTACCTCACGGAGTTGAGGGTTCCGGAAGGCGGCAAGTATGCGGGGAGGACTCTGCATGAGCTGCTTGCGGCGGTGGAGGATGTGGCGGACGTGATGGTGGTTGCTCTGGTGCGGGCTGGCCATTGGCTGGATATGCCGTCTCCCTACGAGGTTCTGCAGGAACACGACATTCTGTTGGCGGAAGCGGATTCCGACAGCCTCAAGGCTGTGCTCGACCTGTCCGGTCTCGAATTGGCGGAAAAGGTCGGTGGCGACAGCCAGGAAGAACCAGCCGGGGAGCACAAGGCGGGAAGAGTGGTTCCCGGCGAGCTGAACCTGAGCGAGGCGATTGTGTCCCTGGATTCGCGCCTTGTCGGGCGGTCGGCCAGCAGTATGGATTTGCGGCGGACGCATGGGGTGAACGTACTGGCGGTGGCCCGCCAGGGGCAGCGTCTCCGGCAGCGGCTGGGAAAAATCCGCTTTGCCGCCGGGGACATCCTGCTGGTGCAGGGGGAGGATGCGGTTTTGTCTTCGGCGCTGAATACGCTGGGTTGCCTGCCGCTGGCCTCGCGCGGCCTGCGCATCGGTCGTCCCCGCAAGGTGTTGCTGGCCAGCGGGATTTTTGCGGGGGCCTTGGTTCTGATTGCCCTGGGGCTGGTTCCGGCGGCGACCGCCCTGGTGGCGGCGGCGGTCGTCATGGTGTTGACCAAACTGGTCTCCACCAAGGAAATCTATACGAGCATCGATCTTCCCGTCTTGGTTCTGCTGGCGGCTCTGCTGCCGGTGGGCCATGCGCTCGAAACCACGGGCGGTTCCCAACTGATCGCCGACGGGCTGTACTCGTTCGGGAAGACGGCATCGCCTGCGCTGATGCTGGCGGTGCTGATGGTTGCGGTGATGCTGTTGTCGAACGTGGTGAACAATGCGGCGGCAGTCGTCCTCGCGGCACCGGTCGCCATCCGGCTGGCGCAGTCCACCGGAGTTTCGGCGGACCCTTTTCTGATGGCGGTGGCGATTGGCGCTTCCTGCGCGTTTCTCACGCCCATCGGGCATCAGTCGAACACCTTGGTGATGGTGCCGGGGGGCTACAAATTCGGGGACTACTGGCGGATGGGGCTGCCGCTTTCCATTCTGGTGGTCGGGACCGCCGTTCCCGCCATTCTCCGGTTCTGGCCGCTGTGAGCGGGCTCGTTCAGAACGGGCGCTCGAACCAGTCCACGTCCCGGAACTGGCCGGCCTTGCGGCCGACGGCGTGGAAGCGGCCCACGTGGACGAAGCCGAGGGACTGATGGAGGGCGACGGAGGCGGGATTGGGCACGGTGACGCCCGCCACGGCCAGACGGATGTCCTCGCCGGCCAGTTCGGCGAACAGCCGTTGGTAGAGGGCCTTCCCGAATCCGCGCCCGGTCCATTCCGGGGCGAGGTAGATGCTGGTTTCGACGGTGGTCTCGTAGGCGGTCATGGGGCGGAACCGGCTGCTGCTGACGTAGCCCACGATCTGGTCTTCCCACATCCCGACCAGCAGGCGGTGCCTGCCGGTGGTGGGATGCTGGTCGAACCATTCCCGGCGCTGTTCGGGGGTGAAGGGCTCGACATGGAAGGTGACGACGCTGTGCGTCACGTAGTGGTTGTAGATGTCCGTCAAGCGGGGCAGGTCGGCGAGTTCCGCCGGGCGGATGGCAAGGTTCATGTGGTTATGCCTCGGGAGGAAGAAGGGTGCCATCCGGCAGCAGGCACTGGAAGGCGAAGGCCCAGCCACCGTGGTTGAGGCCGATGGTGTTGCTCAATTTGAGGAGGAGGATATTCTCGCCCGCCTTCAGCTCGACGGGGAACTCGGCCAGGGCGAAGCGGGGATGCTCGCCGGCGGGGAGGAAGTCGGCGTTCAGACGGAGGGCGAGGGTGTCGTCCCAGGCGAGGCGCAGGGTGGCGGGGGTGGCTTCGGGCGCATGCAGGATGGCCCGGGCCAGAGCGACGCCGGGCTGGCTGATGCCGACTCCCTTGGCCTGCGGCTGGAAGACGTGGAGAAAGTCCACGAAGCCGTGCACCGCCTCGCGGCGCTGCCAACGCGCCCGGTCCAGCCCCCGTTCGCGGGCACCGTCGCTGCACCAGCCGGAGTTGGCACCGTGCAGGCCGTCGTAGTCGGTTTCGGGAGCGAAGACGGTTTCCGGTTCGAGGGTGGTGGCGAGGGCCTGGCCTTCACGGTTGTCGAAGGGGCCGCAGAGCATCCAGCTTCCGGTATGGGGCAGGGGTTCGTCGTAGGTTCCGCGCGGGAAGGCGAGGGGATGGCTGCCCGAGTAGATGTTGGCCTGCCGATAGGCGATGTGTTCCCAGGAGGGCATGCGGAAGAAACGGCGGGGCGGCGCTTCCTGATACCAGTAGACGGTCGAGCAGATGTCGTTGCTCATGCAGCCGAAGCGCAGGTGGACCGATTCCTCGAAGTGGATCGAGTCCTCGGTGAAGAAGCGGTATCCCACCAGCCGCTGGGCGGGGCGGGCCTCGCCGGTGTCTTCGTGGACATAGTAGGGGATGCCGGAATGGAGATGGGTTTCCGGAGGGTGGAGAGCCCCGCCGTAGGAGGTGCCGAAGGTGTCTTCACCACCGATGCCGCGCAGGTAGCTGGGGTGGCGGCCCTGGCCGTCGAGGTAGATGTTGTCCGCGCCACCGTGGCTCCAGCGGTCCACGTTGTCGATCAGGCGCACACCGTAGACGAAACCGAGCAGATCGCCGGGTCCGTCTGCATCGAGCATGGTGTAGGCTTCGCGGTAGCGTTCGGTGGGGCATTCCCGCCGCCAGGCCGCACGGAAGCGGCGGGGCTCGGCCATTATCTGATCCGGGTAGCGGTGCCAATCCACCATGAGGTAGATGGGCAGGCCCTTTTCGCCGCCCTCGATCTCGATCCGGGCTCCGGTCGCGAAGGGCATGGGGAAGTAGCAGTTGTAGCCGCTTTCCGCCATGACGCTCAGATAGGGGGTGTTGAGCGGATACCAGGCTTTGCCGTGCATCACCCCGAAAAAGTCGCCGATGGGGCATTCCACATGGGGGAGGTCGGAACCGTCGAAGAAAATGCGCAGGATGGCCTGGCGGTTGAGGGTTTCGCCCCGGCTGGGCGTGGTCCAGATGTGGCGGATGCAGCCGGGGCCGGGCAGGTCGGTGTAGGTCCTGGTCTGGCCCGGTTGCAGATAGCCGGCACCGCCCGCCAGGCTGATGCGTTCGGACACGGCGTGGTCGGGGAGTTGCAGGGGGCGCATGGGGTTCTCCGTCTAGCTTTGAAGGTTCAGCTCCGCCACGCCGAAGGGTTGCAGGTGCCCGGTGTAGACGTTGCCGTCCAGTTCCAGGTGATAGTCGGCGGGAAGGCCGCACGATTCGGCGACCACGATCCGGCGGCTGGCCGCGTCGATGCCAGCGAGGTGGACATGGTCGGGAGTCAGCTTCGCCAGAGCGCGTTGACCGGGTGCCAGGGCGGCGGATTCGAGGCGGCGGGGGCCGGTGGCCAGGGCGCGGCAACGGGTGGGCAGGGCCTGGTTCTGCCAGTTCCCGGCGTAGGGCAGGACGACGAAGCGATGGCGGAGTTCGCCGTAGAAGAACTCCTTGTACCATTCGGTCTCATGCTGGAAATCGGTGATGGTATCGCCGATGCGGAAGTTGAGTTTGCGCCTGCCGCCGCTAGTGATGGATTTGCCCATGCAGACAGCGATTCTGCCGTCCGCCGCCGCGACGGCGAAGGACTGGGAACCGCTGCGGCTTACCAGGGCCGCGCCGCCGGTGGCGGCCTGGAGCAGGGCATGGGTGAGGGGGGCGACGAAGGAG
>LVAZ01000619.1 GCA_001603055.1 Victivallales bacterium Lenti_02 | reverse complement strand
GGAGGCGATCCGCTCGCTGTTGCGCTCGCTGCGGGCCAGGGTTTCGGCCCGCTGGCGGGCGTACGTCTCGCGGCTGGCGGTGCGGGAGAGAAAATGGCTGTTCCGAACCTCGTAGGCCTGGCCGCCAATGGTCAGCAGCAGCCAGCCGCGATAGGTGGGATGGGCTTCGCCCTCGACGATGTCGCCCGCCGCGAGGGCAAAGGCGGCCCGCTGGCGATTCTGGTACAGCTCGGCCTTCGCGTCGGTCACCAAGTAGAGATCGCGGACTTGGGCCGCCAGCGGCAGGGCGGCGAAAAGCAGGGCCAGCCAGAGGACGCCCCGCCGCGAGCTGGGATAATCGGACCGTTTCATGGCAGTATTCCGGATTGGCATGGTTTCCTGTGCATCTGCTGACCCCCGGTGGAGACCGGGGTTCCTCCCGAGGCTTGCGCGGCTCTCTTCTCAAGGTACGTTGAGTTTCCGGCAAATCCGGTGCCAGAGAACGCAGCCTCGATTGGAATCCACCCACCATGACGATGCAACCCATGGACATATTCACCCCCGGCCGGGTCTGCCTGTTCGGCGAGCACTCGGACTGGGCGGGCGCCTACCGGCGCTTCAACTCGGCCATTCCGCCCGGCGAGGTGATTATCGCGGGCACCAACCAGGGCCTGCATGCCCGCGCCCATCGGTCGGAGCGCGGTTTCTGCATGCGCTCGACCCTGAACGACGGGCGGATCGAGGAAATCTGCGTGCCGATGGACACGGACCGGCTGCTGGCGGTGGCCCAGGCGGGGGGCTTCTTCAGCTACGCGGCAGGGGTGGCCTACTACATGCTGACCTTCTACCATGTGGGGGGGATCGAGATCGACAACTATCTCACCGACCTGCCGGTGAAGAAGGGCCTCAGCTCCTCCGCCGCCCTCTGCGTGCTGGTGGCCCGGTGCTTCGACCGGGTCTACGGCCTGCGGATGACGGTGCGGGCCGAGATGGAGGCGGCCTACCAGGGCGAAATCCTCACCCCCTCCCGCTGCGGCCGCATGGACCAGGGCTGCGCCTTCGGCCAGGTGCCGGTACACATGATCTTCGACGGCGATCTGCTGCGCACCCGGGAACTGCGCGTCGGTGCCCATATCCGCCTGCTGGTGGGGGACTTGAAGGGGAAAAAGGACACTATCCGCATTCTCGGCGACCTGAACCGGGCCTATCCCTTCGCGGAGGACGGCATGGCGCAGGGGGTGCAGAAATATCTGGGGCCGGTGAACCGGGACCTGGTCCAGCGCGCCACCGCCGCCCTGAAGGCGGGCGACGCCGCGAGTCTGGGGGCGCTGATGACCGAGGCCCAGGCCGAGTTCGACCGCCATCTGCAGCCCGCCTGCCCCAAGGAGCTGACCGCGCCCAAACTGCATGCCGTGCTGGCCGACCCCCGGATTCCGGCCTGGGCCTACGGCGGCAAGGGAGTCGGGTCGCAGGGCGACGGCTGCGTCCAGTTCGTGGTTCGCGGCGAAGAGGAGCGCAAGGCCCTCGCCGCCTATCTGGCCGCCACCTACGGCATGGACTGTTTCCCGCTCGATCTGGTGCCGCCCAAGGCGGTGCGCAAGGCGGTGATTCCGGCGGCGGGGCTGGGCTCGCTGATGTTCCCGGCCACCAAGGCGGTCCGCCGCGAGCTGTTCCCGGTCGTCACCCCGGACGGCATCTGCAAGCCGGTGCTGCTCTCGGCGGTCGAGGAGGCCCTGGCGGCGGGGATCGAGGAAATCGCGATCATCGTCCGTCCGGGCGAGGAGGAGCTGTTCAAGGCTCTGTTCAAAGCGCCGCCCGCGCCGGACTACACGGCCCGGGTGCCGAACGAAGCGCGGCCCTATCTGGCGGGGCTGTGCGCGATGGGCGAGCGCATCACCCTGATTGTCCAGGACCAGCCGCTGGGTTTCGGCCATGCCGTCGCCTGCGCCAAGAGCTGGGCGGACGGGGAGCCGGTGCTGGTGCTGCTGGGCGACCATCTCTACCTCACCACCGGCGAGGAAAGCGCCGGCCGCCAGTTGGTGGACGCCTACGGGGAACACCGCCGCCCCATTGTCGGGCTGACCCAGGCCCCCATCGCCGACGTGGCCCACTACGGCACCTTCGCGGGCGAATGGGACGAATCCTCGCCCGGCCTGCTCACCATTCACGAAGTCGCCGAAAAACCCACCGAGGACCACGCCCGCCGCCATCTGCGCACCCGGAACCTCCCGGCGGGGCGCTTCCTCTGCGCCTACGGGCTCTACGTGGTGGACGCCCAGGTCTTCGCCTGTCTGGACCGGCTGGTCGCGGCCAACGGCGACGCCATCGAGCTGACCACGGCCTTCCGCCTGGCCCGCCAGGAAGGGCCGGTCCTGGGCCTGGTCCTCACCGGCGAACGGCACGACGCCGGCCGCCCGGAAACCTATCTGGCCAGCCTGACCGCCTACGCGCGGGGCGGGCAGAAGAAAGGCGACACCTGATGCGGCATGTTCTGGTCACCGGCGGCGGCGGTTTTCTCGGCCGGCGCATCGTGGAGATGCTCCAGGCGCGGGGCGACGTGGTGCGCGTGTTCTGCCGGGGCGCGTATCCGGACCTCGAGGCCGACGGGGTCGAGGTGGTCACGGGCGATCTGCGCAACGAGCAGTCGGTGACCCAGGCCTGCGCGGGGATCGACGCGGTCTGCCACGTCGCCGCCAAGGCGGGCGTCTGGGGCCGCCGCGAGGACTTCCACCAGATCAACGTGCGCGGCACCGCCAACGTCCTCGCCGCCTGTCTCGCGCAGAAAGTCCCCGCCCTGCTCTACACCAGCTCGCCGAGCGTGGCCATCGGCGACCAGGACATCGTGGACGGCGACGAATCCCTCCCCTATCCGCCGCATTATCTGGCCGACTATCCCCTCAGCAAGTCCCTGGCCGAACGCATGGTGCTGGACGCCGACGGCTGGGAGATGGTGTCGAACAACGATTTGCCCTTCCTGGAACCGGGCGGGGTGCGCCTGCTGCGCACCTGCGCGCTGCGCCCCCATCTGATCTACGGTCCCCGCGACCCGCATCTCGTTCCCCGTCTCATCCAGGCAGCGGCCACCGGCCGTCTCCGGCCGGTGGGCAACGAGCAGAATCTGGTGGACCTCACCTATGTGGACAACGCCGCCCAGGCCCATCTCCAGGCGCTGGACGAACTGCTGGGCAAGGCGAAATGCGGGGGACGCGCCTATTTCATCGGCGACGCCGAGCCGGTGAACCTCTGGGCCTGGATTCGCCGCCTCCTGGCCGAACTGGGGCTCCCCCCGCTGAAACGGGCCGTCCCCTTCCGGGCCGCCTACGCCCTGGGTGCCGCCTGCGAGGCCCTCTACCGCCTGCTGCCCCGGCTGGGCGAACCCCCCATGACCCGTTTCCTCGCCGTCCAGTTCGCCCGTTCCCACTGCTTCAGCCACCATCGCGCCGAGCGGGATTTCGGCTACCGGCCCCTAGTCTCCGCCCACGACGCCTGGCAGAATCTCGCGAAATGGTGTAAAGAAGATAGCAAATAGCAGTATACTTTTTCTGTAAAATATTGCCTTTTCATTTGGTTTGCCGGCGGTTCCGTGGTA
>LVAZ01000618.1 GCA_001603055.1 Victivallales bacterium Lenti_02 | reverse complement strand
ATGCCATTCTCGCTGCACCTGAGCTACCTGCTGCTCTTCGGCACGGGCATGCTCGCGGCGTTGTGGATGAAGGGGCATTCGGTCCTCACCTTCGCCCTGCTCGGCGCCCTGTTTCCCCTCGGGCTCCTGTCCCGCGCCCCCGAGCGCTTCTTCGGCACCGTCCTGCGCCAGTCCCTGCAAATCCTCTTCGCCATCGGCGCCATGTACTGGGGCAAGACCCGGCTCGGGACGGCTTCGCTGGACCTGGCCCTGGTCGAGACCACCTCCCTGCTGGGCATGGCCCTGGTGGTCGGCGGCGTGCGCAAGGAGTACGAGATGCTGGTCACCCTCTCGGTCATCCTCCTCGGCTTCGGCGGGCTCTCCCCGGGCCGCCCCATCTACATCCGCTCCTTCTTCGGCTTCCTCGCGATGGCCGTTCTGCTGCTCTACCAGACCCGCACCCTCCGCCTCTACGGTTTCGATGGCGAACTCCCCGACCGCACCCCCTGGTTCCGCCAGAACTGGGGCTACCGGCTCATGCACATCTCCCTCACCGTCGCCGCCACCTTCTTCCTCATCTCCACCGTTCCCATGCCCCACGGCCGGATTCATACCCGCGGCTTCTTCCCCGTCTCCTTCGACACCAAGCAGGAACTCGAATTCCCCGAACTCTGGCAGAACTGGGTCCAGCCCACCAAAACCCTCTGGTCCGCCGACCCCGGCACCGGCCGCACCGTCGATTCGGACATCAGCCCCACCCTGCTTTCCAAGGACTCCCCACGCCTCGTCCGCGCCCAGGGCGGCGAATCCTTCGACTCCCGCGACGGCGACGGCGGCTTCGGCATCGGCAAGGACCTCGTCTACCGCGTCCGCGTCCCCGCCAAACTCTACTGGGTCGCCAGACTCTACGACCGCTACGACGGCAAAGCCTGGCACGCCTCGCCCATGCTCCGCGACGGCCGGAGCGGCCTCGACCGCTTCCGCCCCCGCAACGAACAGGAAATCCTCCAGGTCTTCCGGGTCGAGAAGAACGTCTCCGAAACCCTCGTCGGCGCCTACCGGCCCGTCCGCTTCGAATACCTCAGCGGCAGCCGCCAGGGCGACATGGCCACGCCGGGAAACCAGGTCTCCGTCACGGACTACCTCGGCGGGGCCACCTTCCGCGGCCGCGTCCCCGAGCCGCCCTGGACCTACAAGGCCACCTCCATGACCCCCGTCGTCGGCTCCGCCAATCCCATGGCCCCCTGGGAGAGCAACCTCCGCCGCGGCTGGAACTACCGCCACATCCCCCGCCAGCATGTCTCCCCCCGCACCCGCCAGCTCGCCCTCGAAATCACCGCCGGGGCCGAGAGCAACATGGCCAAGGCCATGGCCCTGCGCGACTTCCTCCGCAAAAACTACACCTACAACCTCAGCGCCAGAGCCATCCCCCCCGACCGCGAGGTGGTGGACTACTTCCTCTTCGAGAGCCGCGAGGGATACTGCCAGCACTTCGCCCAGGCCCTCACCGTCATGACCCGCCTCGCCGGTCTCCCCAGCCGGCTCGCCACCGGCTACCTCCCCGGCGACTACAACGTCCTCGCCAACTGCTTCGAAGTCTACGAGTACCACGCCCACGCCTGGTGCCAGGTCTTCGTCGAGCCCTGGGGCTGGCTCACCTTCGACGCCGTGCCGCCCGGCGACTTGCCCATGCGCAACACCACCTCCTTCCTCGGCAATCTCATGGACCCCTTCGGCGACAACTGGTCCGCCTATCCCCCCGAATTCAGCAAGCCGGTCGAGGACACCCGCAAGCAATCCAACGAGAAGCAGACCGCCCGGGCCGACAAACCCAGGGAGGAGCAGGTCCAGCGCCCCGGCATCCTCTCCAAAGCCGCCTCCCAGGTTTTCGAGAAGGCGGTCCTCGACTCCGGCAGCATGGAGCCCACCCCCCAGGAACTGGTCAAGGCCGCCATCATGCAGTCCCTCGAATGGGTCGTCCAGCTCTGGCGAGTCGTCCGCAAAGCCACTGTGGAATGGGCCATCCGGGCCTGGGGACGGCTGCGGGGCGCCGTCATGGGAACCATCGACTTCTTCCGGGGGCTCTCGCTTGCCGCCAACGTGCTCATCGTCGCCGCTCTGGTCGCCCTCCGGTTCGCCTGGAAACGGCGGCTGCGCCTCGCCCGCCGCTTCCGCACCTGGCGCTTCAAGCGGGCCGTCCGCCGCCTCTGGGACCACCT
>LVAZ01000617.1 GCA_001603055.1 Victivallales bacterium Lenti_02 | reverse complement strand
GCTGCTTCGATCTCGAGCAGCGCCTCCTCGATCTGCGCTCCATCGGCTTCGCGGGCATCGAGCGGCTCGAAGCGGCCACCGGCGAGGACGCCCTGGCCAAGGCGGCGGTGTTCCATCGCCTCGGCATGGATTTCGGCACCGTGCGCGGGCCGCTGGTGCAGCACAACATCCAATGGACCTGCGCCTTCGCCAAAACCTATGTCTGGACCCAGGTGACCGGCAAGGACTTCGCCACCTTCTGCCGCCAGGTCAACCGCCAGGTGGAGCAGGCCGCCAAATGGAACGTCAAGGTGGGCCTGCACAACCATCTCGGCACTCTGGTCGAGTCCCAGGAACAGCTCGAAGCCTTCCTCGCCGCCTGTCCCGGCTGCGGGCTGATTCTCGACACCGCCCACCTCGCCGCCGCCGACGGCGACTGTCTCGACATCGTGGAGAAATACGCGGACCGGCTGGTCGCCGTCCATCTCAAGGACTGGCTGGTCACCCATCCCGAAATCGGGTTGGAACGCTGGCCCCAGCGCGGGCGCTTCTGCGAACTCGGCGCGGGGAACATCGGCCTGGACAACGCGACGATCCTGCAGCAGATCGCCGCCAGCGGCTACGACGGCTGGGTCTTCGTCGAGCACGACACCCACCTGCGCGATCCGCTGCTCGATCTCGCCGTCAGCCGCGACTACATCCGCCAGGCAGGATTCTAATACCATGAGCACCCGCCGCGCCAATCCCGATGCCCGTGCCGAAGCCATCCGCCAGTCCGCCTGCGAACTGCGCGGTGCCGCCACCGCGCCCGAATCGCCGCTGGCACTGTGGTACCGCCAGCCGGCCGGCGAATGGGTCGAGGCTCTGCCCGTGGGCAACGGACGGCTCGGGGCCATGGTCTACGGCGGGGTCAACCGCGAATGGCTTCAGTTGAACGAGGAAAGCGTCTGGACCGGCGGGGCCATCCCGCGCCGTCAGCCCGGTGCCCGCCAGGCGCTCGAACGCGCGCGCGAGCTGCTTTTCGCAGGCAAGTATGTCGAGGCCCAGCAGGTCATCGAACGGGATTTCATGGGCCTGCACATCAACCAGGGATTGCACACCTACCAGACTCTCGGCGATCTCGAACTCGAGTTCCCCCAACTTGCGGCCGCCGCCGACTACCGGCGCGAGCTGGATCTGGGCACCGCCCTCTGCCGCACCCGATTCACGGTGGACGGGGTCGCCCACACCCGCACCGTCTTCGCCAGCGCCCCGGACCAGTGCCTCGTGGTCCGGCTTGAATGCGACGCGCCGGGGAAACTCGCCTTCGCGACCGCCCTGAGCCGAAAACACGATCCCGCCATTCTCGGTACCGGCCATGATCTACGCCTGTTCGGTCAGGCCCGGGCCGACGAGAGCGCCCCCGGCTTCGCCGAGACCCCGTCCGCCCGGCAGGGCGTGCATTTCGAGACCCGTCTGCGGATTCTGGCCGACGGCGGCACCGTGACAGTTGCCGGCAACCGCCTGGTGGTGACCGGGGCCAACCGCGCCACCCTCCTCCTGGTCGCCGCCACCGACTATCGCGGCGGCAATCCCGCCGAAATCTGCGCCCGGCAGCTTGAGCAGGCGGCGCGGCATCCATACGGGGAACTGCTCGAACGCCATCTGGCGGATTATCGGGCGCTCTTCGACCGGGTGGAACTTGATCTCGGCCCCGCGCCGGAGGTTCCCACGGACGAGCGGCTGGCCGCTCCCGACCCCGCCCTGTTCGCGCTCTATTTCCAATTTGGCCGCTATCTGCTCATCGCCTCGTCCCGGCCCGGTTGCCTGGCGGCCAATCTCCAGGGCGTCTGGGCCGACGGGTATCTGCCGCCCTGGAACGCCGACTATCACATCAACATCAACATCCAGATGAACTACTGGCCCGCCGGTCCGGCCAACCTCGCCGAATGCCAGGAACCCTTCTTCAATATGACCGAAGCGCTGGTTCCCCAGGGCCGCGAGGCCGCGCGGGAGAGCTTCGGCTGCCGGGGATTCGTCGCCGGGCACACCACCGACGCCTGGTGGTTCGGCGACCTCATCGGCAAGGCCATCTACGGCATGTGGCCCTTCGGGGCGGCCTGGTGCTCCCGCCATTTCTGGGACCACTACCTCTTCACCGGCGACCGGGAGTTTCTCGCCGCGCGCGCCTATCCCATCCTCAAGGAGGCCGCCCTTTTCCTGCTCGACTGGCTGGTCGAGGACCCGCGCAGCGGGCAACTCGTCTCCGGCCC
>LVAZ01000117.1 GCA_001603055.1 Victivallales bacterium Lenti_02 | reverse complement strand
TGGGGCGCAGGCTTTTCCCGAGGCGGACGCGGAGTTCGGGGGGGAGGTTGGGCAGGTGGTCGAGGGAGGCGGTTTCGAGGGCGCGGACGAGGGCGTCGCGGCACCGGGGGAGCTGGTCGAGGAGCAGGGTGAGGAAGGATGGATGCCAGACGGAAATCAGGGCGAGATAGGGGGCGGCGAGGAGGAAAAGGAGGGTCAGGAGGGCGAAGGTGTCGGGGTCGTGGACATGGCGGAGTTCGGGGGGTGCCACGAGCAGGCGGCGGGCCAGGGCGGTGTGCAATCCTCCCAGATAGTCGGCGTCTTCGGCAAAGCCGACCGGGGGGCCGTCGGGGAGGGATTCCGGGAGGGCGGCGGGGGTGATGCACCAGTATTGGCGTCCCCGGAACAGGCCGGGATGGCGGCGGTAGAGGCGGTTGAGCCAGGGGGCGACGGCGCGGGCGTATTCGCGGCGCAGGCCGTCGGTGTAGGGGATGAGCTTGGTGCCGCCGGAGGTGCCGCCGGTGGGTTCGAGCAGGCGGACTTTCTCGCCGGTGAGGAGGTTATCGGCCCCGCGCCGGATGGCCTCGAGGTCGGGCAGGAGGTCCTCGTATTCGAGCGGGGGCAGCGACTGGAAGCCGTTCCTGGCGAACCCAAGCCGCTGGCCGATGGCGCAGTTCGCGTTGCGGCGGAGCAGGCGGCGGAGCAGGCGCCGCTGGACCCGGCCGGGGTGGCGCAGGGCCAGGCGGAAGCGGAGGGCTTCCGGCACGGTGGCGAGGAACCACAGCAGGTTGGCCAGGATGACGAGCAGGCGGTCAAGCATGGGCGTCGGTCCAGACGGTGCGGGCGCCGGCGATGACGCGGCGGGCGGCGGGGCGGAGATTCCAGGGGGCCAGCGGGGCCAGGCAGACCAGTTCGTCGCCCCGGAGGTAGCCCGGATTGGCTTCGAGGAAGAAGCGGGTGTGGGGATCGCGGCGATGGCCGTCGGGGACGCGGGCGTCCTCCGGACGGAGCCGGTCGCGCTCGCCGCGCAGATCGAGCACGCCGCGGGCGGGATCGAATAGCGGCCCGAAGCGGGCCTGGGCGATGGCGTCGCGAAGCGGGCGGAGGGAATCGCCCCCTCCCGTGCAGCAAGGGAAGAAATGGTGGAAGAAGACGGGCAGGAAGCGATAGGTGCGGTGGCCTTTGCAGATGAGCAGCCAGTAGAGTTCGCCCCCGTCCTGGAGCCGGGTGAAGAAGACGCCGAAGCTGGCGGCGAGCGCGGGCGTGTTGCGGGCCGCGGGATCGACGATGGTGTCGCCGGAGAAGACCACGCGGAGGGTGCGTCCCTGGTAGGGGAAGGCATCGAGCCGGAGGGTGCTGAATCCGACCAGCCTCCCCTGCCCTTCCCGCAATTCGATCACCCAGTGCTTGTCGGCCAGATCGGCGGCGAACTGGCGGGGGGAGACGTTGGCGTAATGGCGGCAGTGGAGGTCGAGCATGGCCTCGCGCTCGGTGTCGGCAAGTTGCGGCACCGGACGGATGGCGGCGGCGATGGCGGGGCCGGTCGGCATGCCTAGAGCATCCCAAGTTCGAGATAGGGGATATGGGGCGGCTGGAAACGGCGGGCAAAATCATCCGCCCCCTCCCAGGCGACCGCATAGAGGCGGGCCTCGTAGCGGACGGCGGGGAAAGGGCGCAGGGCGGCGGCGAGGGGGTCCCGTTCGTGGAGGCCCAGGCAGAGATGGTGGCGGTTCTCGCGGGCGGTGCGGGCGCGGAGCCCCCGGATCAAGTCGGCGGCGACTTGCGGATTGTCGCCGGGAACCGCGAGCAGAGCCGCCTGGAGGGAGGCCAGGGCAGTGCCCGGCGGCGGCAGGCGGGGATAGCCGCCGGCGGCGAGGAACGGGTTGAGCAGAGGGCGCAGCCAGCGCAAGGCGCCGGCGTAGCCGGTGACGCGGTGCTGGCGGAACCCGGTCTGGTCCCAGCCGGCCAGACAGCCGAGCAGGATGCCGTCGCGTTCCGCCAGAAGGAAATCGGTGATTCCGAGTCCGCGCAGGCGTGGCGTTCCCAGCTCTTCGGGGGCAAGAACGGGAAATCCCTGACGGCGGCGGCCCGCTTCGCAGAGCAGGGCGAAAACGGCCTCGATGTCGGCCGGTCCGGCCGGGCGGATGCCGGGCGGCAGGGGAGCGTTTTTTCCGGCGAGGACATAGGTGGTGTAGGTTCCGCAATCCCGGTAGGCGGGCAGGCCGGCCCGGCCGCTTTCGAGGATGGCGCGGGCGGCGGTGTTGCCGGCGATGACGGTGGTGAGATAGCCGGGCACGGGGTCCTGTTCGTGGAGCTGCCGAAGGAAGGCGTAGCCCCGGGCCAGGCCGATGGTGGAGCGGGAGGACGGGCGAATCCGCAGGCCGCCGAGATAGCCGAGCCGGCGGGGCTCGCCGTCCAGATACTGCCGGCGGGTGCTGCGCACCCCGAGGCCGTCGATGTGTTCCCCGTGGTGTCCCACGACGACCTGGCAGTCGTCGCCGAGGACGGACAGGCTGGCGAGAAAACCGGGCCGGTGCTCGTAGGCCACCCGGATGGTGCCGGGGACGGGTTCGGCCGCCACCTGCTCCAGGCGCTCGTCCCAGGCGGTGTCGGCGAGCTGGAAGCGGAAAGCGGGCCGGCTCACTCGTCCACCCCCAGGGGCAGTTGCTGCCGGTGGCGGACCTCGCAGCGGCTGAGGAAGTTGTAGGCGAAGAAGACGGCGGCCTGGGCGAGGCTGCGGCAATTGGCTTTGAAGTCCATGCCGCGGCGGAGAATGTTGAGGGGGCTGTAGAAGCGCTGGCGGTAGGTGTAGCAGAGTTGGGCGAGGCGTTCGGCGGAAACCGCGCGGGGGCGGAAGGCGACATCGCCGAAGCGATAGTCGGGGGAGAGCCACCAGGCGGGTTGCAGCAGGCGGTCCTCGGCGAGGAGCCGCTGGTAGACGGGAGTGCCGGGAAAGGGGACGAGATGGTTGAAGGCGCCGAAGAGCAACCGGTGGCGGATGGCGAAAGCGAGAGTTTGCCGGAAGCTGTCCTCGTTGTCCTGGCCATAGCCGAACACGAAGGTGCCGTAGACGGCGATGCCGTGGCGGCGGAGCCGCACCAGCCGTTCGGCGTATTCCTCGCTGCGGTTGGGGTGCTTGGCCATGCGGCGGAGATTCTCCGGATCGAGCGACTCGAAGCCGACGAGCACGCCGACGCAGCCGCTGCGCCGCATGAGCCGCAGAATCTCCTCGTCGTCGGCGACCGCCAGGCTGGTCTGGGAGAACCAGCGGAGCCCGAGCTGCCGGTCGACGATGCCCTGGAGCAGTTCCCGGAGCCGGTGGCGGTCCGCGCCGAAATTGTCGTCCACGAAAAAGATGTTGCGGCGGGGCAGGGCTTCGAGTTCGGCGAGGACTTCGGGCACGGGGCGGGCGGCGAAATGCCGCCGGTAGACGGCGGCGATGGAGCAGAAGTCGCAGGCGTGGGGGCAGCCGCGCGAGGTTTCGACCAGAGTCAGGCCGGCGTAGCGGCGTCCCGCGAATATCCGGCGGTCGGGCGGGGGCGACTGCCAGTGATTGCCGGGCGGGGCGAGATAGCGGGGCTGGAGACGGCCTTGGGCCGCGTCGTCGAGCACGGTCTGCCAGACGGGCTCCGCCGAGCCCACGACCACGGCGTCGGCGTGGGCGGCGGCCTCGTCCGGGCAGAGGGTGGGATGGAAGCCGCCGAGGACGACGGGGACTCCGGCCGCCCGGTAGCGGTCGGCGATCTGGTAGGCGCGGCGGGCGGTGTAGGTTTCCACCGAGATGCCGACCAGATCGGTCGGCCGGTCGTAGGGAATGGGTTCGAGACGGTCGTCGTGGAACACCCGCCCGATGCCGGGGGGAGTCAGGGCGGAGAGGATGCCGATGGCCAGCGGCTCCATGCACCAGGAACGGATGTAGCCGCCGTCGGCCTTGCGCCCGATGCAGGGCTGGACGAGGGTGATGTTCATGGCGTTGACGCCTCCGGCTGGAAAATGCGGTCTTTTTCGCTGCGGAGGCGGCGGAGATAGAGCCGGTAGGCGAGATTGCCGAGAAAGGTGATGGCCGGGCGGGGCGAAGCGAGGGCGCGGCGGGTGATGGCCCCGAGCCGGTAGGTTTCCGCGTAGGCCTCGCGGAACAGGGCGTCGAGGGTGGCGGGGGCCATGTGCCGGGGCTGGAACACCACGTGCTGGGTGTCGTAGTGGGGCCAATGCTGGTGGAGCAGCCGGTTCTCGGCCGCCAGCCGGGCGTGGACCGGAGTGCCGGGATAGGGGGTGAAAAGGGCGAAGCGGGGAATGTCCACGCCCATTTCGGCAACCAGCCGGGGAGTCTGGCGGATGCTCGCGGGCGTGTCGTGGTCCATGCCGAAGATGAAGCAGCCCTGCACGCAGATGCCGTGGCGGTGGAAGGCCCGGATAGTGGCCGCGTAGTCCGCCGGGCGGTTGTAGCGTTTGCGCAGTTCGCCGAGCGAGTCGGCGGAGGTGGATTCGAAACCGACCAGGAGGAAACGGCAGCCGGAAGCGGCCAGAGCGGCGAGCAGTTCCTCATCGTCGGCGACCCGGGCCGTGGCCAGCCCTCCCCATTCCTTGCCCAGCGGGGCCAGCCCCCGGCACAGCTCCAGGGCATGGTCGCGGTCCTCGCAGAGGCTCACGTCGTTGAGGGCGAAACGGCGTCCGGGCAGGCTGCGGACCTCGGCCACCACCTCGGGGACGGGGCGGGTGGCCCAGCCGAAGCCGGCGGCGGGGACGGAGCAGAATTCGCAGCGCCCCCGGCAGCCGCGGGTGGCGAAGACCGTCTGGGGCAGCATGTACCGGCCGTTCGCCTGGAGGTCCCGGCGCGGGGGCGGCAGGCCGGCGAGAGCGGGCGGCGGCTCGCCCGCGTAATGGCTGCGGGCCTGTCCGGCCGCCACCTCGCGGAGCAGACGGGGCCAGGTCTCCTCGGCGAAGCCGGTGACCAGGATATCGGCATGGGCGGCAGCCTCGTCGGGGCAGAGCGTGGCGTGGACTCCCCCCAGAACCACCCGGCAGCCGGCCGCGCGGTAGCGGTCGGCCAGCTTGTAGGCCCGCAGGGCGGTGCCGGTGAGGCAACTGATGCCCACCACATCCCAGTCCAACTCATCGGGCAAGAGCTCGACGCTCTCGTCGACCAGCCGGATATCCGCCGCCAGTTCGCCAGGCACCAGGGCGGCCAGAGTCGTCAGCGTGAGGGGCGCTTCACGGAACGAACGGCTCCAGCCGCCGAAGCGGAGACGATGGACCTTGGCATCGGGCATGATCAACAGGATGCGCATCCAGCCATTCTCCGTTCGGTCACGCCATTGAATCTCTCGCGGAATGGAAAACATAGATGGTTCCCGCCTCCGCGCAACCGGGCAAATCTCAGATGCCCCATGCGGTGCTCCGGCATGGCGCTATAGTACATCCGACAGTAGCGAAGCCAAGGTTGTATCCTCCGTGCCCACCGGCCCCTCCCAACAATCATCCCCGACCCTCCTGGCGATGGTCTGCGCCGTCTGCGCGGGCCTGCTGGGCGTATCCTGCGGGGCGCCGCCGGAACCCCGGACGGAGGTTCAGGAATCGGCGCCGCCCACGGAACTGGTGGCGCCGGTGGTGGCGAAACTGCCGGACAGCACCCGCAGTTTCCTCACCGTCGCCGAGTTCCACGAGGCCGTCCGCTCGGCGAATCCGGGCTACAGCGGGGGGGCGGCGCTGGTGACCGACGCCGCGCGGCGGGTGGTGCGGGCCAACCTCTCGGGTTGCGGGCTGCGGCGGCTGGAACCGTTCGCCGACCTGGCGCTGGAGGTGCTCGATCTGAGCAACAACCCGGTGGAGGACCTGGCCCCGCTGCGGGGTATGCCCCTGCGGATTCTGCTGCTGGACGCCACCCGGGTCGCGGACCTGGAGCCGCTGGCGGGGATGAAACTCGAACGCTTGTCGCTGGTTGGCGCTCCGGTGGAGGACCTGCGCCCGCTGATGCAGTCCCAGATCGCCGAGCTGGACCTGCGGCGGACCCGCGTCGCCGATCTCTCCCCCCTGGCCGTGATGCCGGTCGAGGAACTGCGCCTGGACGGGACGCGGGTGCAGGATTTGTCCGCGCTGGCCACCTGCCCCCTGCGCGTGCTGACCGTGAGCAACACGCCGGTGCGCGACTTGTCGCCCCTGGCCGGCCGCCCGCTGCGTGTGCTCGACATCGCGGGGACGGGGGTGACCGACGTGACCCCGCTGGCCAGAACCCAGTTGCAGCGGCTTTTCTTCACCCGGGAACGAATCCGGAACGGCCTCGACGAACTGCGCGCGCTGCGCTCCCTGCGCGAGGTCGGAGACCCGCAGCACAGTTACCGGCCGGCCCCCCAATACTGGCAGGAAACCGACGCGAAATGAACTCCGGAACCAACACTCTGTGGCATGGGCGCCCCTTCCGGTCGTTCCATGTCACGGTCCGCCCGGTGGGCGACCGCTGCAATCTGGACTGCGCCTACTGCCCGTACCATAGTCCGGCGGACGACGAGCCGGGCCAGATCATGTCGCTGCAAGTGCTTGAGCGGACGATCCGGCAGGCGTTCGAGGGGCAGAACGGGCCGACCCAGGTGTTCAGTTGGCAGGGCGGGGAACCACTGTTGGCGGGGCAGGGTTTCTTCGAGGAGGCGCTGGCCCTGCAGAAGGAGTGCGCCCCGCCCCAGGCGCGGGTGGTGAACGAAATCCAGACCAACGGCCTGCTGCTCGACGAGGAGTGGTGCGACTTTTTCCGGCGGAACAACTTCCGGGTCGCCCTGAGCTGCGACGGGCCGCCGTCGCTGCATGATGCCTACCGGCGGGACCGGGCGGGCAAGGGCACGGGTCGGCGCGTGCTTGCCGCCGCCCTGCTGCTCCACCGGCGCCAGGTGCCCTTCAGCGCGCTGGTGACGGTGAACCGCCGTTCCATGCAGGAGCCCGAGAAAGTCTACGAGTACGTGCGTCGGCGGCTGCGCGCCTCGGCGCTGCATTTCATCCCGATCATCGAGCGGCGCGCCGCCGCCGAGACGGCCCCGGGCAAGTGGTCGCAGCGCGACATGCGGACTGCGGAAAGCAACCAGTTGCGGCCGTCGAAGATGGGGCTGGTGACGGACTGGTCGGTGGATTTCGATGCCTACGGGCAGTTCCTGATCCAGGTATTCGACCTGTGGCGGGAGGATGGAGCGGTTGAATTCCCGATCGCGAACTTCGACGCGCTGCTGGCCCAGTGGCTGGACGAGCCGGTCCGCTTCTGCGAAATGGGCGAAGTCTGCGGTTCGTCGCTGGTGGTGGACTGGGACGGCACGGTGTATTCCTGCCCGTACTATCTCTATCCCGAGTATGCGCTGGGCAATCTGCGCGAGCGGCCGCTGGGCGAACTGGCGACGGGCCCGGAACAGGTCGCCTTCGGCCAGGCGAAGGCAACCGTCTCGCAGGACTGCAAGGAGTGCGAATTTCTCTTCGCCTGCCACGGCGGCTGTCCCCGGCGGCGGTTCGCGAAAACAAGGCGGGGGGAGGCCATCGACCTGCTCTGCCCCGGCCTGCTCGCCTTCCATCGCCATGTCGGCCCCTATTTCCGGGTGTTCGCCCGCAGCGTCCGGGACAATGCGTGAAGACCGGGAAGCGCGCGCGGCGTTGTGGTCAAGCCCGATGCCTGTATGGTAGGTGATTGAATCCATTTGGAAGCACCAAGCGGGACGCTGCCATGCCGAAGGACAATCTCGATCTGATCTGCCAGGTGGCTCGTCTGGCGACAAGCCTCGAACGCACCACCAGCCTGAACGCCTTTCTGGACCAGGTGGTGCGCATGGTGGCGGGGCATATGAGCGCGACGGTCTGCTCGCTCTATCTCTGCGACCCGAAAGCCCAGAATCTGATCTTGACGGCGACGGTCGGGCTCGCCTCCTCGGCGGCGGGCAGCGTCCGCCTCGGCCTGGGCGAGGGCATCGTGGGCGCGGCGATGGCGGAACGGCGGACCATCCGGGTGGCCCGGGGGTCGGACAGCCCCCATTTCAAGTTCATTCCCGGCATCGCCGAAGAGCAGCACGCCGCCTTTCTGGCCGCGCCCATCGTGTTCGGCCCGACCCCGGTGGGAGTGCTGGTGGTGCAGCACCGGGAAGTGGGATTCTTCGGTCCCGAGGACGCCACCGCCCTGGAAGCCATCGCCTACCAGTTGGCCGGAACCATCGAGCACGCCCGGCTGCTGAATTCCCTTTCCGACGAACGCCCGCCGGAGGCCGAGGAGGGCGAGTGTTTCGTCCGCGGGGCCAGCGGAGCGCCCGGCGTGGCCCTGGGGCCCCTGGCCACCCTCGGGGGCAGCGAGACCGATTTTGCCGCCCTGGCCGCGGATGCCCGGTACCAGGGCGCCGCGGCAAAGGACTTCGCCCGCGCCGTGGCGGAGACCCGGCGCCAGATCGGGGAACTCGAGGCCTTCATGGAAAGCCAGCAGGCGGACGTGGCCGCGACCCTCATCTTCAGCGCCCACCAGGCCATTCTGGCGGACGATTCCTTCACCGGCACCATGCGCCAGGCAGTGGAGACGGGAACCCCGCCCGCCCGCGCCATCGCCCAGGTGGTCGGCCACTACGCCAATCTGTTTTCCCAAAGCCCCCTCGCCCAACTGCGCGAAAAAGTGCGCGACGTGGAGGATCTGGGCCACCGTCTGCTGCGCAATCTCGCCGGGGGGAGCGACGACGGCGGCGACTACCGGGGCCGCATCGTCATGGCCCCCGACATTCTGCCCTCGGACGTGATGCGCCTCAAGGCCCAGCAGGTGGCGGGGGTCATCCTCACCGGCGGCGGCGTCACCGCCCATGTGGCCATTCTCTGCCGCTCCCTGGACATCCCCCTCGTCTCCTGCCGGAACCCGCGCCTGGCCCAGGCCCGCAGCGGCGAGCAGGTGCTCATCGACGGTGCCCAGGGACATGTCTTTCTGAACCCGGACCAGAAGCTGGTCGAGCGTTACGAAAGCCTGCGCCGCCATGCGGGGCTCAGCGCCGAGGAACTGGCGGCCATCCAGCCCGAGACCCGGACGGCGGACGGGGAGCGGGTGCGGCTGCTCGCCAACATCAACCTCCTCGGCGAGCTGCCCCTGGCTCTGAACGTCAAGGCCGAGGGCATCGGTCTCTACCGCAGCGAATTCCCCTACATCATCCGCAGCGACTTCCCGACCGAGGACGAGCAGTTCGCCATCTACAGCCGTCTCGCGGCGGCGATGGACGACCGGCCCGTGACCTTCCGCACCCTCGACATCGGGGGCGACAAGCTGCTCAACTACTTCTCCACCCCCACCGAGAACAACCCCTTTCTCGGGCTCCGCGCCATCCGCTTCTCGCTGCGCTACCGCAACATCTTCGCCCCCCAGATCCGCGCCCTGCTGCGCGCCGGGGCCGGACGCGGCCTGCGCATCATGTTCCCCCTGGTGGGGTCGCCGGACGAGTTCCGCGCCGCCCGCGATTTCGTCGCCGAATGCGCCGCCCGACTGGCGCAGGAAAACATCCCCCACAACGCCGCCCCCAGCCTGGGCATCATGGTCGAGCTGCCCTCGGCGGTCGAGCTGATCGACGAACTCGCGGAACAGGCTGATTTCCTCAGCATCGGCACCAACGACCTCGTCCAGTACCTGCTGGCGGCGGACCGGACGAACCAGGCCGTGGCCGATTACTACGTGCCCTACCATCCCGCCGTCCTGCGCGCCCTGCACCGCGTCGCCGAGGGGGCCGCGCGGCGGAACTGCCCGCTCTCGATCTGCGGCGAGATGGGCGGGGAGCCCCGTTTTCTCGCCTTTCTGCTCGGCATCGGCATCCGGCGGTTCAGCGTGGACGCCCGGCGCCTGCCCGCCCTGCAGCGCGCCATCGGAACCATCTCGACCGCGACGGCCCGCGCCTTCGCCGAACGGGCTCTGCAGACCCGTTCCGTGCAGGAAGCCGCCGACCTGTTCACCTGCCGCGGCGGAAACAATTCATGAGCCCGTCCCCGCGCATCGCCTGGGACGCAACCGTCGTCCGCCCTCCCCTGTCGGGGGTCCATCTCTCGGTGCAGGCGGAACTGCAAGCCATGTTCGGACGGCCGGGAACCGCCGGGGGAACCCTCTTTTCGCTCTGCCCCCAGCTCCGCCAGTGCGCCGCCGGGGCGGGAATCGCCACCCCGCCGCTGCCGCCGGGCCTGCGGGGGGTCGCCCGGCGCATCCTCTGGCAGCAGACACGCCTGCCCGCGCGCCTGCGCCAGTGCCAGGCGGACGTGCTCCACGCCACCGCCTATACCGCCCCGCTGCGCTCGCCGGTGCCCGTGGTCCTGAACGTCCACGACATCATCGCCCTGGAGCATCCCGAACTCTGTTCCCGGCTGAACGTCTGCCATATGCGTCTGCTCCTCGCCCGCAGCATCCGCCGCGCCGCCGTGAACATCGCCACCACCGCCCATGTGGCCGACCGGGTCCGCCACCGGCTCGGCATCCCCGCCGAACGGCTGGCCGTCGTCCCCCTCGGCGTCGACGCCGCCCGCTTCGCCCCACCTTCCCAAAAACCGTATTCCGACCACCGGCCCTATCTGCTCTTCGTGGGCAACATCGAGCCGAAAAAGGGCCTGGAAACCCTGCTCGACGCCTATGCCCGCAGCGCCCCGGCCCTGGGGCTGGACCTTGTTCTCGCCGGCCGTCCCGGCTGGCGCTGCGACGCCCTGCTCGAACGCCTGCGCCGCTGGTGCGGCCCGGGCCGCATCGTCCTGGCCGGACGGGTGGACGACGGGGAGCTGGTCCGGCTCTACCAGGGTGCCTGGGCCTTCGTCTTCCCCTCCCTCTGCGAAGGTTTCGGCCTGCCGGTCCTCGAAGCGATGGCGGCCGGCACGCCAGTCCTCCACAGCGACCACCCCGCCGTGCGCGAGGTGGCGGGCGAAGCCGGCATCCGCTTCCCCGCCGGGGACGGCGAAGCCCTGGCCAAAGCCCTCCGCCATCTGCATGCATCGCCCGGAAACCGGGCGGAACGCGCCGCCGCCGGACTCGCCCGGGCCGCCCGGTTCACCTGGGAACGACGAGCCCAGGCGGTGCTCGACATCCTGCTGGCGGCAGGACGGAACACCTGACTGCCCCAGCCCGGCCGACCTTTTCACAGCCATGTGCAACGGAACCATTTTCGACATCAAGGAATTCGCCATTCAGGACGGGCCGGGAATCCGGACCACGGTGTTCCTGAAAGGCTGTCCCCTGCGCTGTCCCTGGTGCCATAACCCGGAAGGGCTGAACCCCGAGCCGGAGACGCTCCGCAGTCCGGCGGGGGAACGGACCGTGGGCGAGCGCATCTCCGCCGAACGCCTGGCGGAACGGCTGAACCGGCAGATTCCCATCCTCAACCGGGCCGAGGGCGGCATCACCTTCTCCGGTGGCGAGCCCCTGCTCCAGGCCGATTTCATCCTCGCGGTGCGCGCCCGGCTCGCCCCCGTCCATGTCCTGCTCGACACCTCGGGCTACGGCGGGACGGAGGACTTCGCCCGCCTGCTCGCGGCGGTGGACCAGGTCTACTTCGACCTCAAACTCATGGACGGCGACGCCCACCGCCGGGTGACCGGGGTGGACAACGGGCCGATCCTGGCCAATCTCGCCACCCTCGCCGCCGCCGGCGTCGCCTGGACTGTCCGCGTCCCCCTGGTCCCCGGCGTCACCGACACGGCGGACAACCTCGAACGCATCGCCGCCCTCCTCGCGACCCTGCCCCATCCACCCCCCGTGCATCTCCTGCCCTACAACCGGGCGGCAGGCGGCAAATACGCCGCCTGCGGCCGCGAGTTCCGGCCGGCCTGGGACGAAGCCCTGCCCGGCAACCCCCGTCTCGAACTCTTCCACTCCCGCCATCTGGAGGCCATCCTTGTCTAATCGCATCCTCGCCTGCCTCTCCCTGCTGCTGCTCCCGGCCCTGCGCGCGGTCGACGACGGTCCCCCGGCCCCGGCCGTGCCGGAC